>JAJUGZ010000176.1 GCA_029265715.1 Bacteroidota bacterium | reverse complement strand
GGAGTTCACCGCATCATCCTTGCAAACAAAACTTGCATTTTGAAGGGGGGGTGACTTTTGAAATAAAAACAATAATGACTGACTACCAGAAAATTAGAAGACAATATCTTCAGAATTTTAGATTAGTCGGATAATAGTGTAAAATTTTATTTGATTTGTGTAGGAAAGCGTGAGATAGTCGTTGTTCCGGAAAGGTTTTCCGGCATACACTTTTCGCAAAAGCGGAATAATCCGGGCAGAGGTCATGTTCTGGACTGTCAGGACAAAAAACTGGCGTCGCTCTGCCTGAAATTGAATGGGAACCCTGATTCCGGAGGCAATATACGGGGTTATGCCTACCGAAATGTTAATCAGTTTTTCGGTAGCAACTTTTCCATTGCCAGCATCTATCACAACCCGAAATGGCTTAAAGCGCGCCAGCAATCCAACCAGCGAAACAAACGTTCCGGCAAAGTCGCCCAATCTGTGGCGAATGCCACTATTGGCCTTACGAGCCAGTTGCGGACCAAGTCCAATATTTGCACAACAAACAAAAAAACGTACCGACTGGCTTCCAAACCGAAATCTCAACCCGGAAGTATAGCTATCGGAAAATGAAATCATCCCCACCGGAATTGACGTTTCGTTCCCCTTCAGGATCACATCAACAGCCTGATCGGTAGAAACCGGTATGTTGTAACTTTTGTTAAAATCGGGACTTGTTCCGGTATAAACCACTCCCAGGCGGGCATCAGACAAGCGCCGGCCCAGATTCGAAAAAAAACCGTTCACTACGGCATTAATTGTTCCGTCTCCACCCACCGCGATAATGTTTTTGTACCCCTCCTGATTGGCAAACCGCGACAACTGGACCGCATGGTCCATGCCTTTAGTGACCCGGAATTCGAAGTCTGCTCCGCTTTTCCCCATCAGGCTGATAATCCGGTCGAACGATTTTCGGCTGCGACCTGAATGAGAACCCGGATTCATAATCAGAAAGTAATCCTTCATTCAACTAGACTGCCAACAACAACTCAACGATTCATCTCCCGAACTGCATCCTTAACTCTCCGTAGGGTTTCTTCGCGCATATTTGCCCCGGCAATCAGCCGGATCCGGCCTTCGGTTGGCGGAACCGACGGATAAACAAACGGCGTAGTCATGATCCGGGCATCCCAAAATTTCTTTGCAAGGCGAATTGTCGCGGTTATATCTCCGGCTTTGATTGATGTGATCGGCGCCCGACCATTGGTCAGGTTGAACCCGGCCTCCACTAATGCGTTTTCAACGTATCGTTTGGCACCCCACATGCGTTTGCTCAATTCCGGGAAACCGGTTTCGACCAGATCGAGTGCTTTATCAACGCCGGCCAAAATAGATGGCAATACCGAAGTCGAATAAACTAAATTCGAGCTGTAGTATTTCATCCATTGCAACATCGGGGCCTTCCCGCAAATAACGCCGCCCATGTTGGCCAATGCCTTTCCCAGCGAAGCAGTATAAACTCCCTGATAATCTGCTATACCGGCATATTCAAGAATTCCTTTCCCGGAATCGCCCAAAACACCGATGCCATGCGAGTCGTCGACCACAGGAATGGCGCCATATTTCAAACTCAGATCGTTAATTTCCCGAAAAGCCGCGATGGTCCCTTCGGTTGAAAAGACCGATTCGGTTACCACAAATACCGTCCGGTGCGGCCGGCTGTTTTTCAGGAGCATCTCAAGGTAGTCCATATCGTTGTGCCTAAACGGAGAGAGTTTGCACCCGGAGTTTTTCAACCCTTCCAGCAGCGAAGAATGAGCGCATTTGTCGACCAACGCGATATCCTCTGAATTGGCAATGGCCGGGAACAATCCCAGATTGGCCTGATAACACGATGGGTATATGAGCGCCTTTTCGGTTCCGGTAAAAGCTGCGATCCGTTCTTCAACGCGATGGTGCAAGTCGGTATAACCGCTGGCAACCGGCGTGGCGCACATCGAAGCGCCATATTTGTCGATCGCCTCTTTGCTGGCTTTTTTTAACTCCGGATGGTTGGCAATGCCCAAATAGTTGTTCGACGCCAGATCGACAAACCACTCACCGTCGATCATAATTTCATCGGTTAGTCCGGCCTGTACCTGATGATAGTACGGATTATGCCCTGTTTTAACAACCGGGCTCATATCCACATCGAAACGCTTGTAAAAATCGACGTTTCTCATGATGCCTGCTTTTTTATCATTTCCAATGTCCGGATGATATCGCCCACTGTTTTAATTTTTTCGGCTTCGCCCAAATCAACTTCATAACGAAATTCTGCTTCGATGGCATTGACCAGCATCAGCAAATCCAGTGAATCGAAGAATAAATCATCCTTCAGGCTCATTTCCGGTTTAATCGGGAACCTGATTTCTCTTTTAATCGACCGGATAATGGTGTCAACCCGTTCTTGAATTGTTTTCATGGCTCATCGGTTAATTGTTCAGTTCATTATTCCAGTTTTCCGGGTCGGCGATGCTACCCTCGAATGATGGTAACAACGGGTCGGATGAGACGAATCGCACATAATGGCGCAGCGGTTACACGACACGCAGGCGCTCGTGTAATCGAGATCTTCGTTCAGTTTATTCACAAAATCGGGTTCTGCGATTAGTGGGCGCGACAAACTCACAAAATCAATTCCGCAGTCGCAGATGGCATGCCGGATCTGACGGCCATCCCGGAACCCGCCAACCACAATGATCGGGAGGTGAGTAACCCTCCGGGCCATTTCGGCAAAAGGCAAATTGTACATCGGTTGAAACGGGATAAATTGTTTTTTCAGCCGAGGAAAAACAAACCGCCGGGCAAACCACTTAACCAGTTGGCTTTTGTGCTTATAAATACCATTCTCCCGAAGTATCAGTTTCTCCGGAATATCGCCCCTGAAAATATTGAACGCAGCATCCATGGTTCCGTAGCTAATTTCAATACCGTCCACCTGCATCCGGTCGAGAAATTGAACCAGATTCAGAAACTGTTCTTCCGAAAAATGCGGTTTCAGATCGTCGGAAGCGCTAATTTTTACCAAAACCGGAAAATCAGGGCCACATTTTCTCCGAACAGCCTCAATCACTTTTTGCAGAAAAACAGTTCCCACCCCCGTGAGCAAATCAGGGGCAAACTCATCGGTGCGGTCGTTGACTGCCGGTTGCAAGAACTGGTGAATCAGATATCCATGGGCCGCATGAAGCTGAACGCCGTCCAACCCGGCTTTTTGGGCCAAAAGTGCCGCGTTGCCAAACGCATCGATGATCGCGTACGTTTCTTCGGAGGTAAGCACATGCGGTTTCTCCTGAAAATAAGCCGATTTCTTTTCAGAGGCCCCAACAGGCTGAAATCCGGTAGCCGAACGCAACGTTTGCCGACCGGCATGGGCAATCTGAAGAAAGACTTTGCAATCATACTGATGCATCATTCCGGCAATCACCTGATAGCTTTCCAGCTTTTCCATCGAATCGCTTCCGGCCTGCCCCGGCTGCATGGCTTTCCCATTTTCGGAGATGTAAGTAAAACCGGTAATAACCGCACCCACCCCGCCCTCGGCCAGCTTTTTGAAAATCCGGTAATAAGCTGCTGTAGGAAAACCATCCCGATCTGCGGCTCCTTCGAATGTGGCCGAACGGATAATCCGATTTTTCAAACGGACGTTGCCCAAACTGGCATTCTCAAAAATATCCATAATCAGGCTTTTATGTTGGTGTGCAAATTGAACAAGAACCCGACGAACACGTACGCCAGTAAAAAAAGAATCAACCCCAGCTCGGGATTAAAAAGCGCGACGATCGTTGCCTGACCACAGGTGCAAGCCCTGAAATTGGTAACCAGCGAATAATATGTCATCTCTCCCTCCGGGTTGTTGTAATACAGCACGCCAGTCCACAGTTGCAGAAAAACGGTCATAAGCCCCAGAATGATAAAGGGCATCTCTAAAAACCCAATGTTAATATATTTGTTTAATTGTTAATATTTTAAGCATGGGATATATGGTTAGATTGCCTATTTTACAGTACAAAAAAGAGCAACAATGAAGAATATCAATATGCTAGGCCTATT
>JAJUGZ010000180.1 GCA_029265715.1 Bacteroidota bacterium | reverse complement strand
ACGTTTTGCCCTTTAAAATCAATTGTCGTACTTTTCGCTTGCATAAGTTTCCTTTTTTGTATTGTTCAAAAACTAAATTACATAAACACAGGAAACTTATGCTTTGCACCTTTACAAACATACAGCCTCTCTATGCATAGAAGGGGAAAAGACCGGTTTACCGGGCTTGGGGTGAGTGAAAAATGATAAAATTGAGTTTAAAATTTTTCGATAACCTAAATTTAAACAGTCGCTTAATCGGTGAAATAGCCATAAGAGCCATCGCTCATACCAACCGAAAACGTGTAAATGGCTATTCCATACCGGTGCTAATTTTATTGAAAAGCAAAAGCTGTTACGAAAATAGTACGAACCAACATTGAAAATTTATACGGATGGAAATATTTGTTCCGCTTACGTAACAGTGTTCTTACAGGTTCCCGGCGATTAGTTTGAGCGGATAGGCGCCCTTGATTCCCAGTTGCCCTTCGCAGATAATAATGAGCGAGCGGATTTCGGGATGGGTGTTTGGAATCTGAAGCGCGGTTTCAATGTCGGATGCTGATTTTACGCGGTTGCCGATAGCCGTGGCGTAAGCATCGGCTGTGGCGGTGTCTTTGCAGACAACCATCACGGCATCGGCTTTCCCGAAACTCACCGAGGGGCCAACCGTTCCGGCCGAGGTGCAAACGCCCAGCGGACTGTCGGAGGCGGGAATCTCGATCCCGGTTTTTCCGGAGAGCGGCGAATTTCCGGCGAAAACCGACATAACCAGTGGCTTTTCAATTTTCAGGAAAATGTCGCCCCCGTTTTCGACCACGATTTCGTTGATTGGAAATTGTTGCATCAAATGACGGCCGACCACTTCGGAAAAAGCGCCGGCCACGGCTGCCATCGGTCCGGTCCCGGCTTTGTGCCCGGCCTGTGCCATCATGCGTGCAATTTCCGGAGCTGTCGTTTTTGGTTTAACGGGGATAAACGATTTCCCAAATTCCGGATCGCCCAGCAAATATTGTTCGAGCGCGGTGCGCAATTCGTGCACTTTTCGTTCGGCTTCTGTTTTCATGCTTTCGCGAAACGACGCCGGATCCATACCAATCCACAAATCGGTTTCCTTGTAATGAACGGTGAACGAACGAAAACGTTCGGACGAAAACTGCTGGCGGTATGTCCGTGGCTGAAAGCCTCCCCCGGCCCCTCCGAAGGAGGGGAAGAAAGAATTGCCTCCCGATGATTCGCTTTTTGCCATGGGCATTTGAGTAATTGCTACGATTTTCCAAACTCCCATCTCCTTTGGAGAAAGGATGGGCGCGAGGCTTTTCTCTCCCCTTTGGGGAGATTTAAAGGGGTTCTGTTATTCTCTAAAGTCGATCTTAAACAAATTGAGCGGACAGGCCGGGACGCACAGCTCGCAAACGATACATTTCTCCGGATCGAACCCGAGCTCCCAGGTTTCGGGGTCCATCTGCAGGGCCCCGGCAAAGCAAACGGCCGTACAGTTTCCACAGTTGATGCACCGTTGTTGGTCCCAGGTGATTTTTTTATTCAGCGGTTCACAGCTCACCTGGTTTTCTTTCAGGTAAGCGATTCCTTTTTTCAGGTTTTCCGATGTTCCTTCCATTTCGAGCACCAAGCTTCCGGTTTTACCGGGCCACACTTCGGCACGCAAAATATTAATCCGGATGTCGTAATCTTTTACCAAGTGGTAAGTCAGTGGTTTGTCGCCGCTTTGGGGCGGGAACTTCAGCACATATCGTTTTTTCTGCATTTTCATAGATATTAGCCCCCAAAATTCCCCGAAAGGGAACCTGGGGTTTGTCATTATAATTACACTTTCGTTTTTTACAATAAATTCAGAACTCAACTTCCAAGCTCCGCTCCTTCGGAGGGTTAGGGGAAGCTTTTTTATTCTTTAAGCGATTTCAGCGATGTGTTTTTCGGGAACATCTGCACCGGTTTGGTTATTTCGAACTCGCCAGCCAGGATCGATTGTTTGAGCAGGTCGGCAATTTTCCGGGCTTTGCTCAGGCTCGAAACCGGGGCCGTGCGCACTTTTTTCCCCTGCACTTCAATTTCGCCTGAACGAAGTTGTGCGTAGTTTACGCGGCCCAGCGCCGGGGTACCGGGCGTTCCGTAATCGAGCACGGTGGTTTCAATCTGCTCGTTGCGGATCGATACTGCTTTGGCGATATCGGCATTCAGGACGGGGATCGGGATGCCGATTCCCACAAACAAGCTGACGCCGTATTTTTCGTAATAGGCAGCCTGCAAAAATTCCGACGACATTTCTTTCAGGTTGCCAATAACAGCCAGGGTGGCCGAGTTGCTGACCGGCACGCCGTATTCGTTTTTCGGCTTCGACGTGTTGAACTGGGTTCCCGGCCAAACCACAAAACCTTGCGCCCCGCCTAAGAAAATGCGCGTGCCGATACCGATGGTTTTCATCTCCGGATCGTTCAGCAACGGGCTCAGTTCTCCGGAAGTGGAATAGGTGGCATTGCGCATGTTGGGCAGCAACGAGCCCATGTAGGTGTATTTGATTTTCGAGGTTGTGTTCACCGCCACGTTGTAATTTTGGTACGCGTTGCGCGGGTTAAACATGAAAATCTCGTTGACCGTGTCTTTGTTGATGATGGTTTTGATGTGTTTGCGGGGGTAGCAGTCGGTGCCTTTTCCCCAAGCTTCCAGCTCGATGTCTTTTCCGTCAACCAAATCCTGGATCACATGGGCGCCACCATACGTTGGGTTTTCGGGGTCGCAGGCAGTAGCCCCGATGTAGCTGTCGACAGCAGCCAGTCCTTCGTAAACCGGAACGCCGTTCAGACGGATTTTTTCCATCCGGATGGGCGGATCGGCATGCCCGAAGTTGATGATGGCTCCAGACGAGCACATGGCGCCAAAGGTGGCGGTAGTTACCACATCCACTTTTGCGGCAATTTCTTCCGGCGAGGCTGTGAGGGCCAGCTTCGAAACCTCTTCGGCGGTGAGCACTACCGCTTCGCCGCGCCGGATTTTTTCGTTGATTTCTTCGTAGGTTTTTTGAATGCTCATATCTTGTAGTTGATTGATTTAACACGAATAGCGCAAAGGCACGAAGGTCTTTTCCTTTCGGTCTCTGATTTTTCCAATGAAAAAAATCGGCAATTGCTTGTTAGTCAGCGCATGCAGCCTTTTGAAAAGTACATCACGCTCAATAAATAACGTGTTGAGTATCGCTTCATCTTGTTTAAATTATAATTCCGTTTCCGGCCGGGTGTTGGCACCTTTTCGGTTATTCGGTTACCGTTGGTTGCCAGAGTTTCGCTGAGCCCGCTCTCTCCACTCTTCTCTATAATCCAAACAACCTGTTTGTGAGGGTCCTTGGATAATCTGGCGGCAAAAGTAGGTCCAAAAAGCCGAACTATCAAGTTAAAAAAGGAATTTGTATGATGAATTTGCCTAAAAGATAAAGGGCATCTCTAAAAACCCAATGTTAATATATTTGTTTAATTGTTAATATTTTAAGCATGGGATATATGGTTAGATTGCCTATTTTACAGTACAAAAAAGAGCAACAATGAAGAATATCAATATGCTAGGCCTATT
>JAJUGZ010000114.1 GCA_029265715.1 Bacteroidota bacterium | reverse complement strand
TCACTGGTTCGGATACACCTGATTAGCTTACTGGATGTATTTGAACTACTTCGTAGTACAAAACGGGAATACTTGAAAAAAACGGAGTTCACCGCATCATCCTTGCAAACAAAACTTGCATTTTGAAGGGGGGGTGACTTTTGAAATAAAAATAATAATGATTGACTACCAGAAAATTAGAAGACAATATCTTCAGAATTTTAGATTAGTCGGATAATAGTGTAAAAATAACAGAAATTGATTGTGCAAAGTTTGAATACAAACTTCTCCCGGCAAGTTAAGTTTTTTTTGGGAGGAACGTTCTCATAAAATACTCCCCTCCAATTGAGACAAAAGATTAATTGGGATATTCGAGCGGTTCAGTTTCGCCCCGGGCTACTCTGAGCGCATTAAAAGCCAAGGCTTCGAGCTCATCCTCGCCCGGATAAATATTGACGCCGGAAATAAATTCAACCTTCGAGGTAATATAATCTGTCAACGTTTTGTTGTATGCCAGGCCTCCGGTCAGCAAAATGGCGTCCACATAACCGTCGAGGACAACAGCCATCTCCCCGATCGCTTTTGCAACCTGATAGCCCAATGCTTCCTGTATCTTCCGGGCTTTTTCATCTCCGGCTTCTATCATTTCCTGAACCTTTCGGGCATCATTGGTCCCCAGATAAGCCACATAACCCCCTTCGCCAATTACCATCCGGCGAATTTCTTCTTTACTATACTTTTGGCTGAAACAAATATCGATCAGTTGTCCAACCGGCAGTGAACCACTTCGTTCCGGGCTGAACGGGCCATCACCGTCCAATGCGTTATTTACATCGACCACTTTCCCCTTTTTGTGAGCTCCAACCGAAATTCCGCCACCCAGGTGCGCAACAATCAAATTCAACTTTTCATATTTTCGCCCGATCCGCCTGGCGTGCTGCCGAGCTATCGCTTTCTGGTTCAGGGCATGAAAAATCGACCGTTTTTCAAACAGCGGGTGCCCGGTAATCCGGGCAACATCATCCAGCTCGTCCGTAACCACCGGATCGGCAATAAAAGCACGCGCCCCGGGTATTTGCAAGGCAATGTAATCGGCAATAAGCGGCCCCAGATTGCTGGCGTGGTGCCCGTAAACCCCCTGCCGGGCATGCTCCAGCATGCGATTGTTCACCAAATAAACGCCCGACTTCAACGGATAAGTTAACCCGCCACGCCCAATGATATATTTGATTTTATCTACTTCAAAGCCTTCCTCAACCAAGGCATCTATAATCAGCCCTTTGCGAAAATCAAACTGGTCTATCACGTTTCGGTAAGCCGCCAATTCCTCGACCGAATGGCGCAACGTTTTATTCAGCATGCATTTTTCGTTGAAATACACGGCAAACTTGGTGGAAGTGGACCCGGGATTAATTGCCAAAATCTGAAAAATACTCATATTCTGTGTTTATTTACACAACAACGATGCAAGGGCTATTGAGTTCAGCTTGGTTTCCGCATCATCCCCCCTCGACGACAATACCACCGGAACACGGGCCCCGATTACAACTGCCGCCTGCCTGGAATGACACATTTTTGCATTCATTTTATAAAAAACATTTCCGGCGTCGATATTCGGGAACAGCAGGCAATCGGCATCGCCGGCAACCTCAGAATGGATGCCTTTTATTTTTGCCGATTCTGCATCGATTGCCACATCCAATGCAAAAGGCCCATCAACAACCGCCGGGAAAAATAACTCCCGCCCGGTCATAATTGCAGCAGCATCGGTACAGGCGGGCAAAACCGTCAACACCTGTTCGGTCGGGGCAATCAGGGCCACTTTGGGACGGGCTATTCCCATGGCCTGCGCTACTTTCGAAACATACAAGATCATCTGCTTCTTTTGCTCCAGGGTCGGATACGGGATGATAGCCACATCGCTAACCACCAGAAGCTTAGGGTAATGCGGATTTTCAACCACACAGACATGGCTCAGCACGTTTCCCCGTTCGAACAGGTTGTACTCTTTGTTCAACAAAATGTGCATGAATTTATCGGTATTGACCAGTCCTTTCATCAACAGGGCATCGGGAACCGAATTGACAACCCGGGCAGCCAAACTGGCCGCCTGGTCTTGGGTTTCGGCATGTACAATCCGGAACTGGCCGGGAGCTATTTTCAATCGTTGACATACTTGCCGTATCCGGTTCTCATCTCCGGTTAAAACGGCATCGACCCAGCCCTTTTCAACCGCAGCAGCAACTGCCTCGACCGAATGCTCATCAACTGCATTCACTGCAACCAGGGTCCGCTTTCCGGCATTGGCAAGAGCCCCTGATAAGTCTGCAAGTTTTTTGATTTCCATGTAAACTCATTTTACCTCGAAAATAAAACTTCGTTCAGGCAATATTTATAACAAAGATCAACTAAAAATGTGCTACAAAAAAGAACATCCGGCTGTAAAAAATCATGGGATATGCTAATTTATAATTCGGAAAAACAAAGCTTTAAAAACGAAAAACGTCCGGAGGAAAAGCTCTCCCCGGACGTTTGGTTCCTATTTAAAATAAATCAAAGCCTATTTCGATGAATTTCTAACGATTTCTTCGGTATCGAGAGCAATCATTAATTCTTCGTCAGTCGGCACAACAACCACTTTTACACGCGAATCGTCGGTACTGATGACACCTTCTTTACGGAACCCATTGTTCTTCGAATCGTCGAGTTTTATTCCAAGAAATTCCATATCGCTGCAAACACCTTTACGGGTCAGGTCGCCATTTTCGCCGATACCTCCGGTAAACACCAAGATATCCAGTCCGCCTATGGCTGCAATGTACGATCCGATGTATTTTTTAATCCGGTAGTCGTAAATATCGAGCGCCAACCGGGCACGGGCATTACCCTGGGATTCAGCGGCTTCAATTTCGCGCATATCCGAAGAAATACCAGTCAGCCCCAACATTCCGGAGTGTTTGTTAAACAAGGTATTGGCTGTTTTGATGCCCAACTCCTCTTTTTCCATGATGTAAGTGACCACCCCTACATCCAGGTCGCCACAACGGGTGCCCATCACCAAGCCTTCAACCGGAGTCAGCCCCATTGAGGTATCGACTGATTTTCCGTTTTTCACCGCCGCAACAGAAGCTCCGTTTCCTAAATGGCAGGAAATGATTTTCTGGGTGTTGTAATCGACCCCCAACAAATCACACACGCGTTTAGTTACATAACGATGGCTGGTTCCGTGGAAACCATACCGGCGAATGCCATATTTCTGGTACAGCGAATACGGAATGCCATACATATAGGCTTTCGGCTCCATGGTCTGATGAAAAGCGGTGTCGAACACGCCCACCTGGGGAATTCCGGGGATCAATTCTTCCATAGCCTGAATACCTTTCAGGTTTGGTGGATTGTGTAGCGGGGCCAGGTCAATACATTTTTCAACTTCATTCAGAATCTCTTCGGTCAGCAAGGCGCTTTTATTAAAGCGTTCGCCACCATGCACAACGCGGTGGCCTACAGCATCAATTTCTTCCAGTTTTTTCAGGCAACCATGTTTTTCGCTGGTTAAAATGCCCAGGATGTATTCGATCCCGGCTTTGTGGTCGAGGATTTCTCCTTCGAAAATAACGACCTGCCCGTCGGTCCGTACATGTTTCAGGAATGATCCTTTCATTCCCAGCTTTTCAACACCGCCTTTGGCAATTACCGAGCGGTTGTCCATTTCGAAAAGCTGATATTTGATGGAACTGCTTCCGCAGTTTAATACCAAAATCTTCATTTCTGATTTTTCTTTTATGATTAAACTTTGGAGGCTGGGTTAGCAGAAATCTCCTTTTTGTACCAATTTATTCCCGTTCTCGTCGTATTTATAAAACCCGATTCCCGATTCCAGTCCCAGATGTTTTGCCCGGACCAGTTTCCGGATTATTGGGCTTGGTTTATAACGGACATCGCCAAACTCGTTGTAGATGTTTTCCATCCAGCGAACGATCTTGTCGAGCCCCATTTTATCGGCCGTTTCAAACGGGCCAAGTCGCATACCAAAACCAATCTTCATGGTTTCGTCGATATCTTCGATCGAAGAAACGCCTTCCATCAGGATTTCACAGGCTTCGTTCAGCATCACGACGAAAATACGAACACTCACCAAACCGGCTGATTCTTCAACCGGAACAGCCTTCCGGTTGATTAGTTTCACAAACATGCACACCTTCTTGTATGTTTCGTCTGAGGTATACAGACCTTTAACAACTTCCATGATGCGCGCCTCTGGTGACGAGACAAAAAAGTGGATGCTGATGCAGCGTTCTTTGTATTTCAGTTCAGAAGCCAGTTCGGTGATAATTATAGTCGTCGAATTGGTTGCGATAATACATTCCGGAGACACCACTTCTTCAATTTTGCGGAAAATTTCTTTCCGCTCTTTAATCTTCACTCCCCGATCAACGGCACGAATTGCTTCGACGACAAAATCGCATCCGGCCAGATCTTTGTAATCGAGGGTCCCTCTAATCCGGGACAGGATGGCACGTTTCTCACTTTCGGTGAGACCCCAGTGATCAATCCGGTTATCAAGGACTTTCCCGATATTCCGGTATGCTTCCTGTATTTTTTCTTCACTTACTTCGATGAAAACAACTTCCATTCCGTATGAGCTGGCGACCCGGGCCAGGTTTTGCCCAATTAATCCGCAGCCAACGATCCCAATTTTGGAAAAAAGCGCTTTCGACCGATCTTTTTTACTTAAACCGAATAGTTCTATCGGTTCGTAAATAACATCTTTCGCCATTGAATTTTTATGTTTGATTTTTTGGTTTATTCGAACAAAGCCGCAGCCTGATTAGCAGTGATTGCAACCATGTTGACGATGTCGCTCACCGAACAACCTCTCGACAGGTCGTTGATCGGAGCAGCCATACCCTGCAATACCGGGCCAATTGCCTCGGCTTTACCCAAACGCTGAACCAGTTTGTACCCGATGTTGGCAGCTTCCAGTCCGGGGAAAACCAATACGTTGGCGCGTCCGGCCACTTCGCTATTCGGGGCTTTTAATTTGGCTACTTCAGGTACCAGAGCGGCATCCAGCTGCATCTCGCCGTCAATTTTCAGGCTCGGGTCAAGCTCACGGGCAATGCGTGTCGCGTTCGACATTTTATCAACCAGCGGATGTTTGGCGCTTCCAAAGGTTGAAAAACTTAACATCGCCACACGAGGATCCATGCCAACGATCGCTTTTGCTGTTTTGGCCGTTGTAACAGCAATTTCAGCCAGTTGACGTTCATTCGGGTCGGGCATAACCGCACAGTCGGCAAACACCAATATTCCATCGTGACCAAAATGCGGGTCATTCACAAACATCATAAATGCTCCGGAAACCACGCTTACACCAGGCATGGTTTTCACAAACTGCAACGCCGGTCGTAATACATCGCCGGTTGCGTTGATCGCTCCGGCAATTTCACCATCGGCATCGCCATTCTTAATCATCAGCGGTGCAAAATACAGCGGGTCGTTCAGTAGTTCCAGGGCCTCTGACTTGGTAAGACCTTTGCTTTTCCGGATTTCAACCATGATGTCGGCGTAGAGATCACGCCGGGGATCTGTCCTGGGATCACAAATAGTAGCGCCTTCGATGCTAACGCCACATTCCTGAGCTCCCTTTTTAATTTCATCGGGATTGCCCAGTAAGATGATTTTTGCCAGGTTTTGTTTTAGAATAATTTCTGTTGCGCGTAAAGTACGTGGTTCCGCCCCTTCAGCCAGCACAATGCGTTTCTGGTACTTCTGGGCGTTTTGGATAACACGTTTTAGTAGTTCCATTGTCGTATTTAAGGTTTAAACTTTTGAGTAAAAAATTCAAATGCAAAAGTACTCAATTTATGCTGTCGAACCGTCGAAACTGCCTGAATTTAATCTTAAATATTGCCTGAACCAGACAATGAGCCGAAAAATAAGCTGTAATCGTCGACGAATTTGCAATCGATTGCATGAGCGGGCCAAAACTAATTTGATTATTTTTGAGAAAAAAGTTTCGAGCCAAAATATTAAACTGTTGTTACAAATAATTAACCTTGGACAAAATCTGATAACGTGAGCCCATCCGATCTTTTTTACCCGCTTAAAAATTCGCTGGAAGGCGATGTTTTTACTGATAATGTTCAGAAAATACTTTATGCAACCGATGCTTCTTCGTACCGGGAGATACCGCAGGCTGTGACCCGCCCAAAAAGTAAAGCCGATATTGCCAGAATAATTGCTTTTGCTCGCAAACATAAGACTTCGGTCATCCCGCGAGCCGGAGGAACTTCGCTGGCCGGACAGGTTGTTGGCCCGGGAATTATTGTCGATGTATCAAAATACCTGACCAAAATCCTGGAATTTAATAAAGAAGAAAAGTGGATTGATGTAGAGCCCGGCGTTATCTTATCAGAACTCAACCAGTTTCTGGCCCCTCACGGTTTGCAATTCGGGCCGGAAACTTCAACTGCCAACCGTTGCTGCCTGGGCGGGATGCTGGGCAATAACTCGTGCGGGTTACATTCGCTGGTATATGGCAGTGTCCGCGATCATGTCCTTGAGGTGGAAGGGTTCTTGTCTGACGGTTCTGAAGTATTATTCAAAGCTCTTTCGACCCAGAATTTTCGGGAAAAATGCAATGGTGATCCGGATAAATTAGAAACAACCATTTACCGCCAGCTTAACGACATGCTTTCCGACCCGGTAAACCAAAAAGAAATACGCAAAAGTTTTCCAGATCCCAAAGTAACCCGCAGGAATAACGGTTACGCCCTCGACGTGTTACTAGAAACCGACCCGTTTACCGGGAACGGTAAACCAATAAATATATGCAAATTGCTGGCCGGGAGTGAAGGAACACTGCTGTTCACAACCCGGATCCGGCTCAACCTGATACCTCTTCCGCCCAAATACAAAGGGCTGGTCTGCGCCCATTTCAATTCGGTACAAGAAGCGCTGGTTGCCAACATCCGGATACTGAACCATAAGCCGGAAACCATCGAACTGATGGACGACATCATCATGAACTGCACGAAGGAAAACATCGAACAGCGCAAAAACCGCTTCTTCATTAAAGGCGATCCGAAGGCAATGCTGATGATTGAATTTGCACGCGAATCGGAAGATGAAATCCGCGAAGCAGCCGCCATTCTGGAAAAAGACTTGCTCGATGCCGGGTTGGGGTATCATTTTCCGCTGGTTTTGGGGGCCGATAACATTAAAAAGGTATGGGCCCTGCGCACTGCCGGGCTGGGATTGCTTTCGAATATTCCCGGCGATAGGCGCAGCGTAACGGTAATTGAAGATACCGCGGTAGCCCCGGATTACCTTCCGGAGTATATGGCCGAATTTAACCAACTACTCGAAAAATATGGATCAAAATGCGTGCAGTATGCACACATTGCCACCGGAGAGATTCACCTGCGCCCGCTCCTGAACCTGAAAGACCCGGCTGACGTAAAAATTTACCATCAACTGGCGAGCGACGTGGCCACTCTGGTCAAAAAATACCGGGGTTCGCTGAGCGGAGAACATGGCGACGGCCGGCTTCGGGGCGAATTTATTCCGTTCATGCTGGGCAAACACAACTATGAGCTGATCAGACAACTGAAATATACCTGGGACCCGGACAAAATCTTTAACCCGGGCAAAATTGTAGATACGCCTCCGATTACCGAAAACCTGCGTTTCATAGTTGGCGGACAACCACGCCGGATTGATACAATCTTTGATTTCTCGCATTATGGAGACATGCTGCGAACAGTGGAAATGTGCAACGGATCGGCCGACTGCCGTAAAACCGAACGGGCTGGCGGAAGTATGTGCCCCTCGTACATGGCTACACGCGACGAACAAAACTCGACACGCGGAAGGGCCAATGTGTTACGCGAATTTCTGACCCGCTCGCACAAGCCAAACCCATTCGACCATCAGGAAATATACGAGGTAATGGATCTGTGCCTGTCGTGCAAGGCCTGCAAATCAGAATGCCCCTCGAACGTAGACATGGCTAAATTTAAAGCTGAATTCATGCAGCATTATTACGATGCAAACGGGATCCCGCTGCGAACAAAGCTGATTGCATATCTGCCCCGACTGTATAAAGCAGGCATGCTTTTCAGACCAATTACTAATTACCTCACGGCACAAAGCTGGTTCAAAAAGATGATCGGATTTGCACCAGAACGAACAATCCCGGCACTTTCAACACAAACGCTAACTTCATGGACTACCAAGCATCCGGAGTCTTCAAAAACCAACCGCCGGAAAGTATATCTGTTTGCCGACGAGTTTACCAATTACACCGAAAGCGATATCGGCATCAAAGCTGTATTACTGCTCGACAAATTAGGCTACGACGTATGTATTACCAATCAGGCTGAAAGTGGACGGACTTTTTTATCGAAAGGCTTGCTGAGGAAAGCAAAAGGAATCGCCACAGCCAACGTGTTACACTTCGCGCCGCTGATTACCGACGAAATGCCGCTGATTGGCATTGAACCATCGGCCATCCTGTCGTTCCGCGACGAATATCCGGAGCTGGTTGACCGCGAACTGCGGGAAAAAGCACGCGAACTGAGCAAACATGCGCTAATGTTCGACGAGTTTATTGTCCGCGAAGCCGAGCTTGGGCACATCAACCGGGCGATATTTACCGACCGGGCGCAGGTTATTAAATTGCATGGACATTGTCAGCAGAAAGCGATTGCCTCTACCCTGCCGACGCGCAAGATGCTGGAGCTTCCGCTCAATTATACGGTTCAGGAAATTGCCAGCGGATGCTGCGGAATGGCTGGTTCGTTTGGCTACGAAAAAGAACATTACGAACTGAGTATGAAAATCGGGGAACTGGTATTGTTCCCGGCTGTTCGTGCTGCGAACAGCGATACATTGATTGCTGCAACCGGAACTTCGTGCCGCCATCACATTAAAGAAGGAACCGGAAAAACAGCACTTCATCCGATTGAAATCTTATATGATGCGCTGAAGAAATAAAATAAGCAAACGCCAACCTGCAAACCATCGGCATCTGGATATTGGTTGTTGCATTAGAATAGTCATTTGCTGTCTTTGTAGAGTTGTTATCATTGTATCGCACATTTTTTAATTGTAGCTAACGTGGCTTCTGGGGATAGACCACGATCATGCCTCTGATAAAAATGCAAAACCAATGAAGAACATTAAAGTAATCGGGTTCGATGCAGACGATACCCTCTGGGTAAACGAGCCCTATTTTCAGGAAACAGAACGACAGTTTTGTCAGTTGTTGAAAGATTTCCTTCCGGAGCAGCAAACCTCATCCGAGCTGTTTAAAACCGAAATGCAGAACCTGGAACTGTATGGCTATGGTGCCAAGAGTTTTATTTTATCACTGATTGAAACGGCACTCCGTATTAGTAACGGGAACGTGCCGCAGCCAGTGATCGGACAAATTCTAAACCTCGGCAAAGAGCTACTCGAAAAACCAGTGGTCCTGCTGAACCATGTCGATACCGTGTTGCCCGAACTATGCAAAAACTACCGGCTGGTTGTAGCCACCAAAGGCGATCTGCTCGATCAGGAACGCAAGCTGGAAAAATCAGGTCTGGTGCATTTGTTTCACCATATCGAAATCATGAGCGATAAACGAGAGAAAGATTACCGGGAGTTGATTGATCATCTGGATATCGTCCCCGGAGAATTCCTGATGGTGGGCAACTCGCTTAAGTCGGATATTTTACCGGTGATCAACCTGGGGGCCAAAGCAATATATGTTCCATATCACACTACCTGGCAACACGAGATGGTGGAAGAACCGGCAAACGGCAAGGACGGTTATCATACAATCAGCGACTTGAGAGAAATATATACGCTGCTCAAAAGGGAAAGGTGAATAGTTATCGTGAAGGAGTAAATGGTGTTTTAGAGGCGATAATAAAATCGCTTGCTGAAAAGAATTTTGAGTTTAAGAATGGGTGGTTAAACGTTAGGCCAGACTCATGTTAATGATTCATTTGTCGATTGCTCTCATAAATTCTGGATGCTTTCAAAAAGTAATATCTTTATACCTTGTAATAATCAAACAAACTGCGAAGCCATGCAAACTGCCTTAATTCTTATCGATATTCAAAACGATTATTTCGAAGGGGGCCGGATGAGCCTGAAAAACATGGATCGCGCAGCGGCCAATGCCCGCAAACTGCTCGATCGGTTCAGAGAAAATGGTTGGCCGGTTGTTTTTATCCAACATGTATCGACACGCCCCGGCGCCACATTTTTCATGCCCGGAACCGAAGGATGCGAAATTCACCCGATCGTTGCCCCGCTTCCCGAAGAACCGATCTTTCATAAGAATTTTCCAAACAGTTTTCACGATACGCTACTCCATGAGTTTCTGCAAAGCAACGCACTGAGCAACCTGGTAATCTGCGGAGCCATGAGCCACATGTGCATCGACACCACAACCCGCGCGGCATTCGAACTGGGGTACACCTGCATCGTCCCAGAAGACGCCTGCGCCACACGCGACCTTGTTTTTAACGGGCACACAGTGGCTGCCGAAGATGTTCACGCCGCCTATATGGCTGCACTGGGCAGTGTGTTTGCCAAAGTAGCCGGAACCAACCAAGTGTTAAACGAGTTGGATGGAATTGAAACAGATTAGCACACGAACAATCAGTTCAACCATTTTTAGAATATATTGTCAATAATCCGGAACGGGGGAATGATCAATTCAACCCGGACAATGAATAAAATGCAGTTTCCGCATACGATTCAGGTAATTGGGTTATTCATGTCCCTAACTCCAAAAAAAAATCGTCTAAATTTGCCGTCACCACAAGCAACTAATTTTACAAGTTCAAACAAAAGCATTTTATGGGTAAGCTAAACACGTACCTTGCCGCAGGGTTATTTCTCTTTGGAATCCAGGCGGTAACAGCCCAGACAGGCAGCCCAAACGAGCCTGTCCGTTACGTTGGCGGAGTTTCCATTAACCCGTCCAGGCACGAAGGCGGACTGCGCTATGCCATCGGTGTTGAAAACATACAAACCATGCGGGCCAATCGGAGCCATCCGGAGTTAAGCGACGGATATGGTTGGACATACAACCACGCATCGAACCTGGCTTATTGGAATGGCACCTTTTTTCAGCAATACATCAGTGGTGAAGCCGATGAACATGTGCCCCCCGTACAAACCATGCTAATTACATCGAAAGACGGGCGCAACTGGGGTTTTCCACAAGTATTGTTTCCCCCCTACCGGGCGCCGGAAGGTGTGAAAATACCCGACGGATACACCGGCTATATGATGCACCAGCGAATGGGTTTTTATGTGGCCCCAAACAATCGACTGCTGACGCTGGCTTTTTACGGCCATAGCGAAAATCCGTTTAAAGAAGGCGGAATTGGCCGCGTAGTCCGAGAAATTTATAAAGATGGCACATTGGGCCCGATCTATTTTATCCGATACGACAGTCACACCAACTGGAACGAAACCAATACCAGCTATCCGTTTTACAAAACTTCGAAAGACAAAGGCTTTGTTGAAGCCTGTGACGCACTTCTGGCCGACAAACTACAGACCTTGCAGTGGTGGGAAGAAGACAACGGGATCGATGGGTTTTATACATTTCGCAAATCAGAACAAGCCTTGTCGTGGTATCACCGAAAAGACGGAAAAGTAGTTGCTCTCTGGAAAAAATCGTGGTGCGCATTATCCGACGACGAAGGGAAAACCTTTTCCGATCCGGTAAAAGCCGAAACGCTGGTCATGTCGGGCGGAAAAATGTGGGGACAACAAACCGACGACGGTAAATATGCAATTTCATACAACCCGATCGACCAAACCCAATATCGCTTCCCGCTGGCGGTTGTGACCAGCAACGATGGGATTATTTACGACAACCTGCTGCTTATTCAGGGCGAAGTTCCGCCAAGACGTTTCTTCGGCCGATGGAAAGATTTCGGCCCCTGCTACATGCGTGGAATTACCGAAGGAAACGGCAATCCTCCGGGTAGCGACATGTGGATGACCTACAGCATGAACAAGGAAGATATCTGGATTTGCCGCATCCCGGTTCCCATTAAGTACAGGGTAGAAGAAGAGGTCAACGATAATTTTGAAAACATGGAGGTGAACGGGCCGATTACCGACTGGAACATCTATTCACCGAAATGGGCTAAAGTCAGCGTGGTTCAAGACGAGAAAAACAATAAATGCCTGCAACTAACCGATCAGGACGCCTGCGATTACGCCCGGGCAATCCGTGTTTTCAAAGAAGGGACAAAACTCAAGGCAAGTTTCAGGGTAAAAGTTGTTAAACGCGACACGACCTGTCTTGATGTAGACGTGACCGATCAGTTCGGGAACCGCCCGGTACAGATCCGTTTCGACAACGACGGCACGCTCAAGGTTTCAAACGGTTCAGGATTACAAACAGCCATGCCTGCTGAAACGGGTCGGTGGTATGCTTTCCGGATCGAAATGGAAGCCACCGGAACCGGATCATATTCGTTGTTTGTAAACGACAAGATGATCGTAGAAAACTACCCGACAGCGATGGCAGTAAAGTCGGTTGAACGGCTTTCGTTCCGGACAGGCCCATACCGTAACCTGCCCAACCGCCACACCCCCAACGAAGAAAAATATCCGCCGCTTGCCGGAGCCGACGAACTACAAAAACCCTCCATCTATTGGATTGATGACGTAGCTGTTTCAACCAACTAAAAAGATTGGTTCATCCTACTAATGCGTACCTAGCATTATGAAGGTCCAATATTCTTAGGTTGAAATATTCTATATCACGGTACCCGTACGCTTTTCTTTTCAGGACTTTTATTTTGTTGTTCATGCCCTCCAGTGGTCCTGTCGATATTCGATAGTTGAACCAGTTTAAAATTCCCGTTCTGTGCGATTTCAACAGAGCTACAAATTTCAGTATTGGTTCAAC
>JAJUGZ010000064.1 GCA_029265715.1 Bacteroidota bacterium | reverse complement strand
CTGGTAAAAGTTGATGCGGCCTTTGATGCTAAGAAAAAGCAGAAAGACCTCGGCCATAAAATCCTTTCGCCACTTGTTTAAAGTCTTATTGCTATCTAATGCGCTATATATAAGCTGTTTATATAAATCATAGCCCTTGAGGGTCATACTTGAAATGAATCTGGTAAATTCTCTTAAGATACTGATTCTCAGGGGTTTTACCAAACAAAAATCAAGTTATTTTGTTGATTATCAATTATTTAACACAACTCTTAACGGAGTGTTGTATTATTCAAGTATGCAAGAATCTGATCGAATCGAAATTACGATGGGCGACATTACAAAGATGAAAGTTGATGCCATTGTCAATGCCGCAAATTCCAGTCTGCTGGGAGGAGGCGGCGTTGATGGGGCTATCCATCGGGCCGGAGGGCCTGCTATTTTGGAAGACTGCATCCGGATCCGCGAAAAACAAGGAGGCTGCCCTACTGGCGAGGCTGTTATTACCACCGCCGGGAAATTGCCGGCCAAATACGTAATTCATACAGTTGGGCCAGTCTGGCACGGAGGGAAAAGCAGCGAAGCCCAAAAGTTGGCAACCTGTTATCTCAACTCGTTGAAACTGGCTGTCGAAAACAGTTGCCAGACAATCGCTTTTCCAAATATCAGCACGGGTGTTTACGGTTATCCCAAACCCGAAGCGGCCCGGATCGCCTTTACGACAGTATCCGAGTTTTTGAAAGAAAATACCCGTCCGGAGAAAGTCATTTTTGTTTGTTTTGATCCGGAGAACTACCAATTGATGAACAATTTGCTTAAAGAACGAGGGAACCCCTGATCATCCGGAGTTTTCTCAGGCTTATGAAAAATCGTATTTTTGTTCCCGGTTAAAAAACCAGTTATAAACCCAACAAATAAACTACATGAAAAATTTAACACCTTACCTGATGATCGGGATGGCCGTTTTTGTTTCGTCATGCGGCAGCCAGAAACCCAAAGAAACCCAGGAAAATCAAGCCCAATTTACCGGAGCAGCCGGAGAGGTAAAACTAATGACTCTCGACCCGGGTCATTTCCATGCGGCCCTGGTCCAGAAATCAATGTACGCCCAAATTGACTCAACGGTATATGTTTATGCTCCTGAAGGACAAGACGTAGCCGACCATCTGTCCAAAATCGAAGCGTATAACCAACGCACGGAAAACCCGACCCACTGGGTTGAAAAGGTCTACACCGGTGCCGATTACCTCGAAAAAATGCTGAGCGAAAAGCCCGGAAATGTGATGGTGGTAGCCGGCAACAACGCAAAAAAAACCGAATACATCCGCAAAGCTGTCGAAGCCGGGATCAACGTGTTTGCCGACAAACCGATGGTTATCTCCCCTGAAGAATTTCCCAGGCTGGAAGAAGCGTTTAACATAGCCCGGGAAAAAGGAGTATTGCTGTATGATATCATGACCGAACGACACGAAATCACCACCATTATCCAGCGCGAGCTCTCGAAGATTCCGGAGGTATTCGGGCAACTTCAGGAAGGGACCCCCGACGAACCATCTATTACCAAGGAAAGTGTACACCACTTTTTCAAGTATGTCTCCGGAAGTCCGCTGAAACGTCCGGCCTGGTTTTTCGATACCACCCAGCAGGGCGAAGGCATTGTTGATGTGACAACCCATTTAGTAGACCTGGTACAGTGGGAAGCGTTCCCGGAGCAAATCCTGAACAAAAGCGACATCGAAATTTTATCGGCCAAACGGTGGACAACCTCCCTGAGCAAAGCTGATTTCACAAAAGCCACCGGGCTGGACGACTTTCCTCAATTTCTTCAGAAAGACGTCGTTAACGGAAAACTAAACGTGTACTCAAACGGAGAAATTATTTATAAAATTAAAGGCAAAGTCGCCAAGGTTTCGGTAATCTGGAATTTTGAAGCCCCAACGGGCGGTGGCGATACCCACTACAGCATCATGCGCGGGTCGCGCTGCAACGCAGTGATCAAACAAGGCGCGGAACAAGGCTACAAACCAACCTTGTATGTCGAAGCAACCGGCAACGAAGATGCGAATACGTTTGAAGCTGTGCTAAAAAAAGCCGTAGAGCAAGATATTGCAGCTACTTATCCGGGACTGAAGCTGGTGAAAACCGGAGACAAACAATGGACTGTTGAAATTCCTGATCAATACAAAGTCGGCCACGAGGCCCATTTTGCCCAGGTTACCGAAAAATACCTGAGTTACCTGATTGCAGGCAAGTTGCCCGAATGGGAAGTCCCCAACATGATAACCAAATATTACACAACAACCGAAGCATTGAAAATAGCCCGGAATAAGTAGATAATAGGAAGAATAATGATATTTCATCTGTATAAATTTTCAATGTTGGTTCGTACAATTTTCGTAACAGCTTTTGCTTTTCAATAAAATTCGCACCGGTATGGAATAGCCATTTATACATTCCCGGTTGGTATAAGCTTCAGCTTTTATGGCTATTTCATCCGTAAATAATTTGTTTTTAAGTTGTCAGATGGAATAGCCATGATCCGGTTATTATTTTCATTATCTGTTGGTGTTTGCAAATCATGGCTATTTCATCCGTATAAATTTTCAATGTTGGTTCGTACAATTTTCGTAACAGCTTTTGCTTTTCAATCAAATTCGCACCGGTATGGAATAGCCATTTGTACATTTCCGGTTGGTATAAGCTTCTGCTTTGATGGCTATTTCATACTATTAACAAAAGAAGGGATGGATTCGGCGAAGCTGAAAACAGAATAGTTGATTTTTATTAAAATTTCTGAATATCAACCAGTCCTCACTCAGTTACGCTCTCTGTAGCAACCCTGTGCTCATTGTGGTTAACGACAAACCATTAAATTTGCGCCCATGTCAAAAAAGAACTCGCTGGAATTATATCTGGAAAAAGGCCGCATTGAAGCCGGATGCGATGAAGCCGGGCGCGGATGCCTGGCCGGCCCCGTATTTGCAGCAGCAGTCATTCTCCCGCCCGGGTTTGAATGCGGATTGCTCAACGACT
Organism: Bacteroidota bacterium; assembly: GCA_029265715.1. Classification (GTDB taxonomy): domain Bacteria; phylum Bacteroidota; class Bacteroidia; order Bacteroidales; family Prolixibacteraceae; genus Aquipluma. The sequence goes on along the minus strand of JAJUGZ010000064.1, from coordinate 18,621 downwards.
CAAAACAACTCACCGAAAAACAACGATACGAACTCCGCCCGATCATTGAACAGCAGGCGCTGGCTTTTGCAGTTGGCATTGTCGACAACCATGAAATTGATGAGATCAATATCCTGAAAGCTTCTTTTCTGGCGATGCACCGTGCTGTCGACCAACTAAAAATACGGCCCGAACACCTGCTCATCGACGGGAACCGGTTTTCGCCATACCCCGGGATCAAACATACCTGCATAATAAAAGGTGACGGCAAATACCTGTCAATTGCGGCGGCCTCCATTCTGGCCAAAACCTATCGCGACGATTTCATGGACTGCATCCACACCGATTATCCGGAGTATAATTGGGGAAAAAACAAAGGCTATCCAACCAAGGCCCACCGCGAAGCCATCCGTCGGTTCGGTCCTTCGCCCTTTCACCGCCAATCGTTCCGGTTACTGGATGACCAGTTGACTCTGGAGTTTTGACGCTTTTCAACAACTTGTTTAAAACTCGTCATTGCCGTTTCTCCTGAAAACCTTTACCTTGCAGCATTCGTCCGGATACGATATGCCGGACATGATGAAGCTGACTTGAAAGATGAAACAATACCTTGAATTACTGGATCATGTCCTGAAAAACGGGACTGAAAAAAAAGACCGGACCGGGACCGGGACCATCAGTGTTTTTGGCTACCAGATGCGTTTTAACCTGGGCGAAGGCTTCCCGGTGCTCACAACCAAAAAGCTGCACCTGAAATCAATCATTCACGAGTTGCTGTGGTTTTTAGCCGGCGACACGAACGTGAAATATCTGCAAGCCAACGGCGTCCGCATCTGGAACGAATGGGCCGATGCAGATGGAAACCTGGGACACATTTACGGGTACCAGTGGCGCTCGTGGCCAACTCCCGACGGCCGTCACATCGACCAGATTTCGCAGGTGGTCGACAGCATCAAAAACAACCCCGATTCGCGCCGCCATTTGGTAAGTGCGTGGAATGTGGGCGAACTCGACCAGATGAACCTGCCTCCCTGCCACATCCTGTTCCAATTTTATGTGGCCGACGGCAAACTGTCATGCCAATTGTATCAGCGAAGCGCCGACATTTTTCTGGGTGTCCCGTTCAACATTGCATCTTACGCCTTACTGACCATGATGATGGCACAGGTTTGCGACCTGAAACCAGGCGACTTTGTCCACACGTTAGGCGATGCCCACATTTACCAGAACCACCTCGACCAGGTCAAGCTGCAATTATCGCGCGAGCCGCTGCCGTTGCCGCAGATGAAAATCAACCCAGCAGTGAAGTCGATCTTTGATTTTAAATATGAAGATTTTGAGTTAGTTGGGTACCAGGCACACCCACACATTCCGGGGAAGGTTTCAGTATAACAATTTTATTAAGGGCTTCACGTAAAATGAAACCCTTCATCGTTTTTAGGAAGAAAATATGATTCACGAAAATATCTCCATCATCGTTGCCATTGCGCAGAATTTCGCCATCGGGAAAAACAATGATTTGCTGTTTCACCTGCCCAACGACCTGAAACGGTTCAAACAAATCACAACCGGACACCCCGTGATTATGGGGCGGAACACGTTGTTGTCGTTGCCCAAAGGCGCACTTCCCAACCGCCGGAACATTGTGATTACGGATAAGCCGGGTGAAAAATTTGACCGCTGCGAAATGGTTCTTTCGATTGAAGAAGCCATCGATGCTGTTAGAAATGAGAAGGAAGCCTTCATCATTGGCGGCGGTATGATTTACCGGCAGTTTTATCCGCTGGCGGGCAAGCTTTACCTGACGCTGGTCCACCAAGATTTTGACGCCGATGTGTATTTCCCGGAAATAGACTTTTCGCAATGGGAAGAACTGGTACGCGAGGACCACTTCGACGAAAAAAATGGGTTCAGCTATTCATACCTCAACCTCAAGCGAAAAGCCTAAACAAAACCGGTTTGTCAGTACAGCAGCTTTCCTAAATTATCAAAACGCTTCTGATAATCAGCCATCGAAAGGCGGATTACTTCAAGAGCTTCTTCCACGCCATAAACCTGCGGTATTTCGGTATCGTTGGGCTCGCCCGGCATGTCTTTGTACGTCAGAAAGTAGTGTTTCAACCGCTCAATGACAAACGGAGGGCAATCCGAAAGATCTTTATATTCGCTGTAAACCACATCGTTTAAAAGAACAGCAATAATTTTATCGTCGGCCTGATTGCCGTCAATCATGCGGAACCCACCAATCGGGCGGGCATAAACAAGAATATCGCCGTGAGCAATGGTTTTTTCGGTAAGCACACAGATATCGATGGGGTCTCCGTCGCCTTTAATGTCGGTACGACCTGTTTTTTCCATACAATAATCGCCAACCAAATCGCCACAAAAAGTCTGCGGGACAAATCCATACAGGGCTGGAATTACATTCGAGTATTTCTGCGGACGATCGATGCGCAAATATCCGCTGTCTTTATCAATCTCGTACTTAACGGTGTCGGTCGGCACCACCTCAATAAAAGCCGTTAATCGTTCCGGAGCTTCTTTTCCAATAAAAACCCCGTGCCATGGATGTGATTTGTAGCGCAGCCCCATCAACCGGCCAATGGGATCAGATAATTTGTCAGCCATAATTATTATTTTATACTGATGAAGATAACCAATCTCCTGCCCAAATGTTTAACGTGCGGACCGGAGTTCGTCAATTTTGCGCGAAAGTACAATTTATCTGCCGCCCAACAATCATGCGCTGTCGGCTTTCAGGAACAGGGCGCTAATCGGATATTTTCCGGATTACTGAAATACCATCGCGAAACGGGAAAATAACAACTTCAACCCGCGGGTCGTTCCGGACAAGATCATTAAAACGCAAAATACCCTGGGTCTGTTCGTCGGCATCCGGCTTTTCTTCGGCTACCTTGCCGCTCCACAAAATATTGTCGGCCAATATAAAACCGCCCACCGGAACTTTATCGAAAACCCGGTTGTAATATTCACAGTACTCGCGTTTGTCGGCATCCATAAAAACCAGGTCGAAAGGGCCTTTCAATTCATTAATCAATTGGCAGGCATCTCCAATGTGCTGGACGATCCGGTCCTCCATTCCCGCTTTCCGGATATATTTCGATGCGATTGGTTCTAGTTCGTCGTTGATTTCGACGGTGTGCAGCGTGCTTCCTTCAGGCATCCCCTGCGCCAGGCATATCGCCGAATAGCCGGTGTAGGTACCCAGCTCGAGCGCTTTCTGCGGCCTGACCATCGAGCTGATCATTTTCAAAATTTTCCCTTGCAGGTGCCCCGACAACATGCGGGAACGCAATACGTTCAGATGTGTCTCCCGATCGAGTTCGGTTAAAAAACCATCTTCCGGAGAAATGTGTTCCAGAATGTATTTTTCAAGATTACCCGGATCACTCATCTTATTCATAAATCAAGATACTGGTTTGTTCGTCGCTGAAGACCTGATTAGCGATATCACGGATCTGGCTGCTGTCGAGCTTTTGTATTTTCTCGTACACCATTTCCAATGTATCAACCTGATTATATACCAACAGGCTTTTCCCGATGGTCAGCATCAGGTCCTCGCGTGTTTCGCTCGAAATGGTCAGTTGTCCGATCAACTGCTTCTTGGCCCGGCTGAATTGCTGCGTGCCAAGTTTTTCTTCTTTCAACCTGCGAAACTCCTTGCGAACAAGCGCCAGGGCCCGGTCCATATTTTCCTTGTCGGTGCCAAAATAAACCGAGAACTCACCGGTGTCGGAATAGGCCGTGTAATTTGATTCGACATTATAAGCCATCCCGTGGCGTTCACGAAGCGCCATATTCAAGCGCGAGTTCATTGATTGCCCTCCAAGAATATTATTCAACAGAACCATCCCCAACCGCTGGGGGCTTGTTATATCCGGGGCAATATTCCCAACAATGCAATGCGCCTGAAAGGTATCCTTGGTTACCTTTCTCCGGCCCGGTATATACTTATCGAAATGCAGCCGCTGATGGCTTCGCGTATTTTCAGGAATAACTCCGAAATAATGTTCGCAAAGTTTCTGAAACTTCGAAGAAGAAATATTGCCGACCGAACTTAAAACAATCTGATCGGTATGGTAATTGGTTTGAATAAACTTCAGAATATGTTCCCGACTGAAAACTTTAATATTTTCCGGAGTTCCCAGAATGTTTCTGGCAATCGGGTGCCCGTCAAACAAAATCTCCTCAAATTCATCGAATATCAGTTCCGACGGACTGTCTTTGTATGAGTTGATTTCTTCAATAACAACCTCTTTTTCCTTTTCCAATTCCTTCTCCGGGAAAGTTGAATTAATCAAAATATCGCTGATCAACTCCATTGAACGCTGGTAGTACTCGCTCAGAAAGGTCGCATAAACAGCTGTCTCTTCTTTGGTCGTATATGCGTTCAATTCTCCGCCCACATCTTCGATACGGTTCAATATATGAAATGCCTTACGTGTTTTTGTTCCTTTAAAGATCACATGCTCAATAAAATGAGCCAGCCCCTGTTCGTTTACCTCCTCATCGCGCGACCCCGTATTGATAATCACACCAAAATGTGAAACTGGCGAACTCACCTCCTGATGGATAATCCTGATCCCATTCTTCAAAACGAAAGTGTACATATTTTCGATCTTCCTGCTATTTTTTTCGGAGTGCAAAAGTATGAAAAAGAAATGGTTCCGGAACGACAGAAAAGAATTTGATTGCCGCACGCATATTTTTTTTTGTAGTTCAGATTTTTGGTATATATTTGCAACCCGAAAGCAGAACAGTAAAGCACACAACACGCAATACAACAAAGCTTTCAAAGTCCGCACCGGACAAAAAATGGTGCCATAGCTCAGTTGGTAGAGCAATGGACTGAAAATCCATGTGTCCCCGGTTCGATTCCTGGTGGCACCACAAAACCGGAAAATGCAATCACTGATAAAGTGGTTGCATTTTTGTTTTTGGTTCCGGCGCGATTATCTTTGCGCAAAAATTAATTTCTGAAAATGACAACATTAACAATGGTAAAACAGGACTACAAAGTTGCCGACATCCGGCTGGCCGATTTCGGGAGGAAAGAAATCGAGATTGCAGAAAAAGAAATGCCGGGCCTGATGGCTGTCAGGAAAAAATATGCGTCACAAAAACCACTAAAAGGTGCCCGCATCACCGGCTCGTTACACATGACCATCCAAACAGCTGTTTTGATCGAGACACTGAAAGAACTTGGCGCCAATGTACGCTGGTGCAGCTGCAATATTTTCAGCACCCAGGACCATGCGGCTGCAGCTATTGCCGAAGCTGGTATTCCTGTTTTTGCCTGGAAAGGTGAAACACTCGAAGACTACTGGTGGTGCACCGAACGGGCACTTGACTTCGGGAACGGCCAGGGACCAACCCTGATCGTCGATGACGGAGGCGACGCAACCCTGATGATCCACCGCGGCTATAAGGCTGAGAAGAATCCTGAAATTCTGGATGCCCCGGCCGATGGCGAAGATGAAATCCAGTTAAACAAGCTACTGAAAAAGATATTGAGTGAAACTCCGGATCGTTGGAGCAGGGTAGCTCCGGCCATCAAGGGTGTTTCAGAAGAAACCACAACTGGCGTTCACCGGTTGTACCAGATGATGGAAGAAGGCCAGTTATTGTTCCCGGCATTCAATGTAAACGACTCGGTTACCAAATCGAAATTCGATAATCTTTACGGATGTCGCGAATCGTTGGCCGACGGAATCAAACGCGCTACCGACGTGATGATTGCAGGAAAAGTTGTAGTTGTTGCCGGTTATGGCGATGTGGGCAAAGGGTGCGCCCGCTCGATGCGCGGTTACGGCGCCCGGGTAATTGTGACCGAAATTGACCCGATTTGTGCCCTGCAGGCAGCCATGGAAGGCTTTGAGGTTAAAACCATGGAAGACGCCATTTCAGAAGGAAACATCTTTGTGACGACAACCGGCAACCGCGACATCATTACCGGCGAACACATGGCTGCCATGAAAGATCAGGCCATTGTTTGCAACATTGGCCACTTCGACAACGAAATTCAGGTTTCACGCCTTGAAAAATGGCCCGGGATCCAGAAAATCAACATCAAACCGCAAGTCGATAAATATGTATATCCGGATGGACACTCGATTTTCCTGCTTGCTGAGGGCCGTCTGGTAAACTTAGGCTGTGCAACCGGTCATCCGTCGTTTGTAATGAGTAACTCGTTTACCAACCAAACGCTGGCCCAACTCGAACTGTGGAGTGAAGATTACGAAGTGGGAGTTTACCGTTTGCCCAAACACCTCGACGAAGAAGTCGCCCGCCTGCATTTGGAACAACTTGGCGTTAAACTGACCGTGCTAAGCCAGGAACAGGCCGACTATATCGGGGTTAACATAAATGGCCCGTATAAACCAGAACATTACCGTTACTAACCACTTAATCAATATTTAATACAACGGACGCCTTTTCAGGTGTCCGTTTTGTTTTTTATTTTTCAAAGTTTGAATAACTTCACCAGCAAAACTTCCGGTAAATGAGCGATAACCTGATCGGACAAATTGAGGAAGAAAAGCTGGTAATGGAGCTCTTCAGACAGGAATATGACGATTTTCCCAAAGGGAAATTAGTTAAATCCGAATCGCCCGATTTTATTCTGAAGGCCTCTCCGAAACACCGCATCGGTATTGAAGTTACCAAACTGCATGTCCCAAAGATTAAAAAGCCCAAGACCCACTTTGCAATATCCCAGGAAGGATACCAGCCTCCGGAGTTTTCGAAAGAAAATATCGATTTTACAATCCGCACCAAAGACGACAAGTTGTACCTGTATCGCCAAAAAAAACTCAATCAGTTCTGGCTCCTGATTACCGCTGACCTGACCGAAAATCCGGCAGCTTTCAATATCCCCAATAAACTGGGTAACTGGAACTTCAACTCCGGATTTCAGAAAGTATTTTTATTCGAACTGATGAGCCGGAAGGTATTCGAACTGATCTGATATGCCTCGGCTAAAAACGATCGCCCTCCAACGCAACAATTAGTTTAGTTTACAACCGTTAGGTCGCCCGTTGCCGGGTTAAACGAGGTTTTGTACGGACGGAGCATTTGTTTGGCCGGGCCCTGTAACAATTGGCCCCCCTGAATCAACAAAAATTTCGAACCACAGACAGGGCAAACAGCCGAACCGCCACTGGCCGACACAATCGTCGATTGAGATACTTCATACGGACAAGAAGCGTCGTAAGCAGCAAACGAGTCGTCGATATCACGGACAACAATCACACCCCCATACCCTTGGTTTGCAAAATAGTAACTCCCGGTCGGGACACTCAGTTCCGTAAAATTTGCAATGTTAATCCGAATATAAACAGGCATATCGGGGATCACTGACCCGATCTTTTCGCCGCACCCCACCGGACCGAGCAGGAAAACCAACAACGGCAAAACTAAACGAAGAAAAAAACGCCCCAATCGTTTCATTTTTTATAACTTTATAAGCTGAAAACAAAGAAAACAAGAAATTATTTTATTCCGGAGAAAAAAACGGCCAAACATGGAAGATTATATATTTCTGATTATTGCGATTGTCTTGTCGATTTTGGGCGCAATGAACCAAAGCAAAAAGAAACGCCAGGCAGCCGCCGATCGCTTATTCCCGGAAGAGGAAGAACGCCCTTCGATCTTCGACCAGATGTTTGCCGACGACGAAGTTGACAAAAAGCCGGTTGTTATAATGCAAAAACCCGAACCAAAAGTTTTTGTGCCCAACAAGCAACCTGTTATTCCAACGTTCGAACCAGCCCCATCCCGTCTCGATACCGGCCATATCCAGTCTTCATTGATCAAACGGAGTATTGAAGTAAAGCCGGTTGAAGATCTGGAAGAAGATACGGAACCGGAATATACAGGCGAAGGAATCATGGAGGGATTTACCCTTAAAAAAGCGTTGGTTTACACCGAAATCATAGAACGACGATATTAGAACATTTTAATTGACAGTGGATTAATTTCATTTTTAACAACAGGCTTTCAAAAAACTAAAATATTTTCGCTAATTTTGGCACGAAAGAGTTCCGCAAAGTCGGAATTCTTTTTTGTTTATTATAGAACTAAATAACGGATTTTAACCATGGCAAAGGTTACCTATATTACTGAAGAGGGCCTCAAAAAATTAAAAGAAGAGCTGGACCGCCTTGTAAACATTGAGCGTCCGGCGATATCAAAACAAATTGGCGAGGCTATCGAAAAAGGTGATATCTCGGAAAATGCGGAATACGATGCCGCCAAAGATGCACAGGGCATGCTTGAAGCAAAAATTGCAATGCTTGGCGAGAAAATCGCCAACGCCCGCATCATTGACGAATCAAAGATTGACACTTCGTGCGTCCAAATCCTGAATAAGGTGACGATCCGGAACAAAAAGAACAATGCAACCATGCAATACACCATTGTATCGGAGCATGAAGCCGATTTGAAAGCCGGAAAGATCTCGATCCAGACTCCTATCGCCAAAGGGCTGATGGGTAAAAAAGTTGGCGATATCGTCGAAATTCAGGTACCCTCGGGAACCATACCCTTTGAAATTGTTGACATTTCAATGTAAAACTTTGGAAAAATGGCAAGCATCTTCACTCGAATTGTAACTGGCGAAATTCCTGCATACAAAGTTGCAGAAGACGAGAACTTTTTTGCCTTCCTGGATATCTTCCCGGTCGCAAAAGGGCACACCTTGGTAATTCCCAAAAAAGAAGTTGATTACCTGTTCGACCTCGACGATGAAACATATGTAGGCTTGCAGTTGTTTGCCAAGAAAGTTGCAGAAGGAATAAAACGAGCAGTTCCGTGCAAAAAGGTTGGCGTGATGGTCTTGGGGCTTGAAGTTCCTCATGCCCATATCCATCTGGTTCCGATGCAATCGGAAGCCGATCTGCTAAACTTCTCACAAAAGCTGCAACTAAGCAACGAAGAGTTTGAACAAATTCGTGAACGCATTAGCCGGGAAATTGTCCTGTAAAAATATCGTCCCAGATAAAAACAGAAAATCCCGTTGAAAAGCGGGATTTTTTGTTTGGGGCGATATCGATTGCTAATGCAATCATTCAAATTCTCTCGATCGATCAGAATTGCGGCATGTAGCGTGAATGATCTTCAACCCTGGGTGGTTCCGGTTTCTCAACCGGAACTTCGGTCAATACGGCCTTCGGACTTATGCGGACAAATTCAGCCACCCGTTTCGTCAGGTTCGGATGGGATGACACTTTCTCGGCAAACCATTTCCAGAAACCATCTTCCGAATAATCCTGATCGATGTATGCTTTTACATTTACTTTCTTGTAAATTGAACGCCCGGATGCCAGAATGAGCAACCCGGCCGTCGCGCCTTCCGGACTCAAGGCAAAACCAATCCGGTCGCAAGTATACTCGCAGGCGCGGGAATATGCTGCCCCCAAAAACGGAACTAACGACGAAGGCCAAAGCCAGAACCGCTTCATCATGTGCCCGCGTTTGATGTGCCCCAATTCGTGGCCTACAATAAACTCCAGGATTTTAGGATTTTGTTCATAGGCCGCTTCAACCACTTCAGAATACAGAACGACATAGTTTCGCCCGATAAACCGCGCAACAAAAGCATTTAGTATCCCTCCAGACTGAAGAATATATACTTCTGGGACCCTCGTCATCCGCAAAGCTTCAGCCTGAGATACCACGAGCCGGTACAAATCCGGAAATTGATCTTTTCGAACTTTAATGGCATTTCCTTTCAGGTGACCAATCAGTACCCCAAAACGAATGACCAGGAAGAGGATAATAAGCACGGCATATACAACAAGCCCATAAATACCTGCCTTTTCTTCGGTTGGAATAGATGATAGCAGTATGTATAATCCGACCAACCCGGCATAAATAGCCAGGCTAAATATAACCTTCAGAGTAAAATAAAGATTCTCTTTCGGATGAACGGAGTAATTGATATTGGAGTTCATTCGTACAAATTTTCAATGTCGTTTCGTAAAATTTTCATAACAGTTTTGTTTATCAATCAAGTTTGCACCAGAATGGAATTGAGCCTTCGAATCGGAGCGCAGCAAAGATCCACGCAGTGAAATCAGCCAAGCGAATAGCCATTTGCAGAACCTTGGCGCACATAACTAGCTCATACATTTGTTTTTTAAACAAATTTTCGTTTCTCGTTATTTCCCACCAAACATGTAGGCGATTGAAATTCCCCAAACTCGGTTTTTCATCGAAGCATCATCGTCGGTTACAGTCGATAAATTAGTTATTCCAATACCATATTCGACTGATACCTGGAAATTGTCGATCTCAACGCCACCCCCAAGGTTTACGCCCAGATCAAACGCCCGCATATCGTCTTCCTCATCTGCCCCGTAACTGATATCATATTTTTCACCCATAACCTCATAGCGTCCACCAATACCATAAGCGAAACAGGGGCCGCCCAACAAAAATAACTTAACCGGATGTGTATCGAACTTATACAATACATTCACAGGCAACTCAAGATAAGTTGGCGACATCTTCATGTCAACATCCGAAATGCTGTACTTTGAACCTTTTTCAGAATAGGAAAATCCGGGCTGAAGGAACAAGCTTGAGGTAAGAGGAATTTCAGAAACAACTCCAACATTAAAACCAGGCCGTATTGAAGGATCAAAACTTACTCCTGAGTATTTCATGGTCATCGTCGCTAAATTCAATCCGACTTTTGGACCAATTTTAACCTGAGCATGCAAATAAGTTGAAAAAGAAAGCAAACAGATAAGCGTTGTAATTTTAGCAAGTTTTTCCATAATCTCTGATTTTATATTAATAATCGAACCAAGACACAAGTTATGATAATAAAGTTGACCAACTATGAAAGAAAGTTGAAAATTGTTCGAACGATACAATATTTTGTCTGAACTGCCATAAAACCTGGATGAAATAGCCATGATTTGCAAACACCAACAGATAATGAAAACAATAACCGGATCATGGCTATTCCATCTGACAACTTAAAAACAAATTATTTACAGATGAAATAACTATAAGAACCATAGCTCATACAAACCAAAAAAGGAACGAGAATAACGTTTTAATCAGGGCTATTCCCTGTCTGACAAATAAGCTGGCGTACAACAATAAAAACCAATTTACGCGGATGAACGAACAGGTTCAATTTTCAACAAACTTTCTTCAGATGATCGCCCAACGATAGGGGCGATCAAATTCTCTGCTGTCTTTTTCCCAGCGCAGAGGTTCTTAAATGCATATTTTGCTAAATTTGAGAGGCCTTAACCAAATTACAAACCTAACCCTGACGACCATGCTAAAAAAAGCAGGAGATTTCCTGAGAAAAAGAATCATTCTACTAATCTTCACTGGCTTCGTTCTCGGCTCATTAGCCATAATTGGCGGAAACAGAGCTATCGAAGCCACTTCGACCGACGAGTTTTGCGAAAAGTGCCATGTACACCCTCATGCTACAGAATCGTGGAAACTCTCGACCCACTATGCCACCAAAAGCGGGATGCACATCCACTGCGTTGAATGCCACCTCCCTCCAAAAGGACATGGCTACCTGATAGAAAAAGCCCGACTGGGGGTCAAAGACATCTATGGCTACTTTTTCAAAGATTCAGCCGAGTTTAACTGGGAGTCTAAACGAACGCTCGAAAAAGCACGTCATTTTGTGTACAACAAATCGTGCACACAGTGCCATGCCAATCTGTTCCCGCTGACCCTGACCAAAGAAGGAATGGATGCCCACCTCTATTACACACAGAACGAAAAAGATTTGCAATGCATCAATTGCCACCTGAATGTCGGTCATTATGATCCAAACGCCAAACATGCCAGCAACACCGATTTTGGCAAAGGTTCGGGTGCAAACAAAACCATTTATACCGAAGCGGCCTCAGTTAATAAATTTGAAACCTTTACGGAATACATCCCCAACTCGACTGTTTCGTTTAAAATGATTGCAATCCCCGGAGGTACATTTAAAATGGGCAGCCCTGAAAATGAGGCATTCCACAAAGCCGACGAAGCCCCGGTAAAAACAATCGAGGTAAGTTCGTTTTTTATGTCAGAAATCGAAGTGTCGTGGAATGAGTTTCTTGCTTTCTATGGACAAACCAGTGGCGAAGGCCGAAGCTCGGATACCGAAGGGGGCCGGGCCCGGGCATCAGTTGATGCAACAACAGGCCCAACGCCACCTTACGGACAACCCGACCAAAACTGGGGGCTCGGACAACGCCCGGCCATTACCATGCGCTACCATGCAGCCGAAACCTATTGCCACTGGCTCTCGAAAGTTACCGGCAAAACCTATCGGTTGCCAACCGAAGCCGAATGGGAATACGCTTGTCGCGGAGGTACTGAAACGCCCTACTTTTTTGCAGGCGACCCGAAGAAATACGACAAGACCCGCTTCTGGAACAAAGTATTTGGGGCCGACACCTCGAACATTGCCTCGTATGTAATATATGCCGAAAACAGTCAGGCCAAAACACAACTTCCCGAACGTGTAAAACCTAACCCGTTCGGGCTGAAAAATATGCTGGGAAATGTTGCCGAGTTTTGTTCCGACTGGTATGCCCCGGACGCTTATGCCCAGCTTCAGGATGGTATAAAAGACCCGAAAGGCCCGGCATCAGGAACCGAACACGTCATTCGTGGCGGATCGTTTAAAAGCCAGGCATCGGAAGTTCGTTGTGCCTCGCGCGACTATACCCGCGACGAAGCCTGGATGAAAACCGACCCGCAGATCCCGAAAAGTATCTGGTGGTATTCCGACTGTAACATGGTTGGGTTCCGTGTAGTCTGCGAATACAACAACCAAACCGGTAAACCCGAAAATTAAGCCTATAACTCAAATTAATCTTATAACTAACCATGAGCGAATCAAATTTCTCAAGACGAAAATTTTTGGCCAACGCCGCTGCCATTGGAGCGGTTGGAGCCATTGGTGTTAATGTACTGGCATCGTGTGCCGAAAAGAAAAAAGCCATTGAGCTAAACTTGCCCCCGCTGTTGGCAACAGCTCCCGACGGCCCCCCGATCAAAGCCGGCGTAATTGGCTGCGGGGGCCGCGGATCGGGCGCTGCTATCGATTTTTTAAATGCAGGCCCCAACTTAATTATCCATGCCCTGGGCGACCTGCTCCAAGACCGCATTGATGAATGCCGGACTAAACTGAAAAATGAGAAAAACGTAGAAGTTCCGGATGAGAACATCTTTGTTGGGTTCGATGCCTTCGAGAAAGTACTGAACTCCGGCGTTGATGTCGTAATTTTGGCTACTCCCCCGCACTTCCGCCCGCAACATTTTGAAGCAGCAGTCCAGGCCCGCAAACATGTTTTCATGGAAAAACCGGTGGCCGTTGACCCTGTTGGCGTCCGTTCAGTGATGGCCTCATCCAAAAAAGCCGAATCGCTCGGACTGAAAGTTGTAACCGGTACACAGCGCCGCCATCAGCTCGACTATATCGAAGTATTCAAGCAAATAAAAAGTGGTATTATCGGCGAAATAACCTCGGCCAACTGCTACTGGAACCAATCGCAACTTTGGTTCCGTAAACCGCAGGCCGACTGGAGCGAAATGGAATACATGATCCGCGACTGGGTAAACTGGCTCTGGCTCTCGGGCGACCACATTGTGGAACAACACGTTCATAACATCGACGTCATCACCTGGTTTACCGGAACACACCCAACCAAGGCCGTTGGATTTGGCTCCCGCCAACGCAGGCCTACCGGCGATCAGTACGACAATTTCAGCGTTGATTTTGTATACGACAACGGTATGCACATGCACAGTATGTGCCGCCAGATTAACGGGTGTACCAACAATGTTTCCGAATTTATTATGGGAACAAAGGGATCGACCAACTGCCAGAACAAAATTTTTGACCCGACCGGGAAAGAAATTTTCTCCTACCAGTACCCTCTGGATGACAATGGCCAGCCGATGCGGAACGTGAAAGTCAGTCCTTACGTACAGGAACACATTGACTGGGTAACCTGTATCCGTCAAAACATCCCAATCAACGAAGCCGAACAAACAGCCATCTCGAACATGGTTGCCATCATGGGACGTGTTTCGGCATACACCGGAAAAGAAGTTACCTGGGACGAAATGATGAACTCTGATTTGAGATTAGGCCCGTCAACCTATGTATTGGGCCCTGTCGGAATCGTTAATACCGCCCAGGTGGCCGTCCCGGGCGAAGCTTCCGAGTCATAAAAACGCAACGAAATGAAATAGCCATGATTTGGGAAACACCAACCGGAAATAAGAATAACGTTTTAATCATGGCTATTCCATACAGGTGCTAATTTCATTGAAAAGTTAACGCTGTTACGAAAATTGTACGAACCTACATTGAAAATTTACATGTATGAAACATTCCCGCCGATCATTTATTGGGATGGCAGCAGCCGGGATCGCACTGACGGCTGCCGGGAGCTTGTTCCCTTCGGCTGCTTCGGCAGCAACGGCTTCAGCGCCAAAAAAGAAAGCCAGCCTGAAAATCTCCTGTCAGGAAGGAGTTGCCCCCGGCGAGTCGTTGAATGAAAAACTCGACTTCATCGAATCGCTGGGCATTGTTGGGTTTGAACCGAGTGGAGGCGGCCTCGAAAAACGGGTTGATGAAATCCAGAAGGCGATCCGGAACCGCAACATCAAAATCAGCGCGATCTGCGCCGGATTTGATGGCTGGTTAATCTCGCCCGACCCGGCTATCCGTAAAATGTGCATGGACTCGATGAAAACCATTTTGGAAGCTGCCGGAGCGCTTGGCTCAACCGGGCTCATTTTTGTTCCGGCATTTAACAACCAGCCTTCTCTCCCGGATAAAGATGCCCGCGAACTACTGATTGAAGAAATGCAGGAACTGGCCGAGTTTGCGTTCCAACACCACACCCGCATCCTGCTCGAACCGTTAAACCGTCAGGAATGCTATTTCTGCCGCCAGGTAGCCGACGGAGCATCGATTGTTCGTGATGTCGGAAAGCCGGGTGCTGCCGTGATGGGCGATTTCTGGCACATGACCTGGGAAGAAACCAGCGACCGCGGTGCCTTTATTTCGGCCGGCGACGCATTGCACCACGTACACATTGCCAGCCGAAAACGGCGCAAAATGCCCGGAGAAGATGGTGCTGCCGATGTTTATACCGATGGGTTCCGCGCCCTGAAGGAAATTGGATATCAGGATTACATCAGCTTCGAATGCGGATCGGTTGGCGACAAAAAAGAAACCCTGCCGGCTGCCGTCCAGCTAATCCGCGAACAGTGGAAAAAAGCTTAAGATCATATCGAAAGAAACTGAATCACCGGAAGAACAAAACTCTTTCGGTGATTTTTTATTGGCCGGCTCGTGTGCCTTTGCTTTTGAAATTTACAGGACGGGGCGGGACAACCACCATATCTTTACGGCATTCCGGACAACGGTAAACTTCGCAGCCCGTACAGGCAAAACAATTGCTGCACGACCGCTCGAGCCAGTCTTTGGGCCACGATTTCCCGCAGTGTTCGCAGGTAATCAGATGTTGGTTTTCGGTGTGCATCTTCAGAAATTAAAACTTTGCAATCATTTTAGTCCCTTTTATCAGACCAAACAAAAGTACCTGGGTGAAAATAATGGTAGCCCCGGAAGGGATATCGGCCCAGTATGAAAATAGCAATCCGGAAAAAGATCCGACAAAAGCAAAAACCACCGATAAAACCATCATCGGGCGAAAGCTTTTGGTCAGCAAATTGGCCGAAGCCTGTGGGATGGTCAGTAACGAAAGAATCAGGATAATGCCGACAACCCGGATATTCAGCACAATAGTCAGCGAAATCAGACCGATAAGTAAATAATTGAACAACCCGACAGGAAGGCCTGAAGCCCGTGCAAATTCTTCGTCGAAGGCAATGTACAGAATAGTCCGGTAGAAAACCGTGAAGAACAATAACAGTAAAACAGCCAGGGCGCCCATCAGCCAGAGTTCTCCGGCAGAAACAGTCAGGATACTGCCAAACAAATAGCTCATCAGGTTGGGCGCATAGCCGGGAGTCAGATAAATAAAGATAATGCCGATGGCCATCCCGAGCGACCACCAGATGGCGATCGACGAATCTTCGCGCACTTTACCGTGGCTCGAAAAAAGCTGGATGCCGATTCCGGAGAAAACCGCGAAGATTGCCGCACCCAGCAAAGGATTCATCCCAAAGAAATAACCCATCCCGATGCCGCCAAACGAAGCGTGTGTGATACCGCCGCTGATGAATACAATACGACGCGACACGATGTAAGTGCCGATAATGCCACACGAAACAGCCGCCAGAACCGAAGCCAGCATGGCATTTATGAAAAATCCGTAACTAAATAGGTTAATGAGTGTGCCCATGCTTGTCGTGAGTGTGTTCGTGATTATGAACTTTCAGTACTGTATGCGGAATGTCGCCATGGGTAATAATTTGCAGCGGACAATTGTATGCGGCCAACTGCTCGGCGCTGATTATGTTACTCGGATGATAATGCAGGTTACGGTTGACACAAGCAATAGTTTTCACATAATATGCAATAGTCCCCAAATCGTGCGAAACCAGCAAAATGGCCATGCGCTTGTTCAACTGCCGGAGCATGGCATACAGCTCACCCTCAAACTTGTTATCGACAAAGGTTTCCGGCTCGTCCAGAATCAGCAGTTGCGGATCGCTCATCAGGGCACGGCAAAGGAAAACCCGCTGCATTTGTCCTCCGGACAATTCACCGATTGCTTTGTCCCTCAATTCAGGAATGCCTGCTTCGTCCAGCAGTTTTTCGGCTTTGGCAATATCGGCATGGTTCGGCGTAAAAAAATGCCTTTTTGCTTTTGCTTTCCCGGAACGGACCACATCAATCACCGAAATCGGGAAGCGCTTGTCAACTTGATTTACCTGAGGCAGATAGCCAATACGGTCCCGCCCGATATGATAAATTATTTCTCCGGAAAGCGGTTTTATCAAACCCAGAACCGTTTTCAGCAACGTTGTTTTACCTCCGCCATTGGGACCAATGACCCCGATAAAATCACCGGCATAAATATCCATAGTCCCGTCTTCGAGCACGACATTGTTATCGTACCCAGCCGAAATATTCCGTATCTCAATGAGTTTTTCCACCAATCGTGATTATTGTTTTGACAGCACTAATTTATCGGCAATTTCCTGAAGTTGTCCAGGCCAATTGGCATCCATCGGGTTTATTTGGACCACATTCCCTCCAATCTCACGTGAAAGCTGAAGGGCATTTTCCGAATCGAACTCCTGTTGGATAAAAACAGTTTTAATGTTGTTGGTACGGGCAATGTCCACGATTTCTTTCATATAGCGTGGCGACGGCTCCTTCCCTTCCAGCTCCAGGGGGATCTGTTCAAGCCCAAACTCACGCGAAAAGTACCCAAGTGCCGGATGAAAAATTAGAAACTTGCGGTTTTCAAGGCCATTCAGCTTGCCCGCAATTTGATTGTGCAGGCTATCGACCTCGGTCAAAAAACGAACATAGTTCGTTTCGAAAACTCCGGCATACGAAGGAAATGTTTCCGACAGTGCCCGGAGCATATTGCCAGCCATAATCTTTACATCGTGTGGCGACATCCAGATATGCGGATCAATCCCGCCTTCATGGTCGTGCCCGGCGTCGTGATGTTCGTCTGTTCCGGAGAGCAGCTCAACGCCCTCTGAGCAGTCAACAATTTTCATCCCCGGGTTATTGGCCTTAATTTTTTCAGCCCAGGTTTTCTCAAGACTTAATGGCCCAACCTGCAACCAAAGTCTTGAACCGGCCAGGTCCTGCATTTGTGATGGCAACAACGAGTAGGTTGAATGGTTAGCCCCCGGCGGTATTAAAACCTGCACCTGAAGCAGCGTATCTGCCAATTTCCGAACCATATATTCTTGCGGAACGATGCTCACACTGACCAATTTCCTCAAATCCTTTTTCGGAGTATTCGAACAGGCAACTGCAAAAACCAGAACAATAACAACTCCCACGCAGCTGGATAATTTTCGGATAATCATTCGATAATATTTTTAGGAAATAAGTAACAAGATAAATCAAAGATAGTTCTAATCAGCCCCGATTTTAATAATAAATCAGGACGCAGATTGCTTATTTGTGTTTCTTAATCTTGAAGTAACCTTTGGGGGGAACCGGATCGTAACCATGCGTCCCCCAAGGATGACACCGCGAAACTCGTTTTATGGTCAGCCACAATCCCCGAAACGGCCCATGCACTTTGATGGCTTCAATACCATACTGAGAACAGCTTGGTACATGCCGGCACGATGGCCGGAGGATCGGCGATATGGCATATTTATAAAAATAAATCGGAACAAGGAGCAACCAACCTAAAAATTTCAGTATAAACCGGACAATACGCTGCATCGGGTAGCTTTTTTAACCACAGATCAGAACAACTATCGAAATCACAACATTTTTATTCTGAACCAAATTTCGTAACTTCCTGTATGATTTTTAATTTTTAAATCACTACTGAACGAGTAAAAAATTAAAAGATAGGGGTTACTCCCCGAAGGTTTGGCCCCATGTTGTAGATTTGTTTTGCACACAAAAATCACAACATGGGTAAAAATACGGAAATAAAATTTGTCGGACAGCCG
>JAJUGZ010000105.1 GCA_029265715.1 Bacteroidota bacterium | reverse complement strand
TGATCTATTCACTCCTGGCTACCTGCAAAATCAACAATATTGAACCATTGGCCTGGCTCACGCGAACACTGGCTGTCATATCCGATTATCCGGCCAATCAACTGCACAAACTCCTGCCCGGGCAAAAGTAAAACCAATTTTTACAAAATGGCAGATGCTCATGCGCGGCGGCTTACAAAAAAACAGTAGTTTTGAATTGAATGAATAATTTACCAGACAGAGTTTAATTTACACTCCCAGTGTATGTTATTCCATCCGTACAATTTTAGGATAAAATGAGCCCAGAATATCTACCAGGTCTTTTTGCGAGTTCATCACTTGGTGAATGTCTTTATACACAAACGGCGACTCGTCGATTCCTCCGCCAATCAATTCCACACCCTGTTGTTGCAGGTATTTTCGCAGCTGGATGTCGGTATATGTTTTTTTTGCCAGCCGGCGCGAAACCAACCGTCCGGCGCCGTGGGCTGCCGATTGCAACGATTCTTCATTTCCCTTTCCTACTACAATATAGGCCGGGGAGGCCATCGTTCCGGGGATGATCCCGACGTCGCCAACCCGGGTTGGGGTTGCGCCTTTTCGGTGAATGATCAGTTCTTCTCCATCGGCCAGTTTTTCTTTCCAGGCAAAATTGTGGTGATTTTCGATGATCGCCAGCGGTTTTTCGCCCAGCGCTTGGGCCAGCCGTTTGTGGATAATCCGGTGGTTGGTATGAGCATAATCGCCAGCCAGCTGCATGGCAGCCCAGTATTCCTGGCCTTCTTCCGAATCGAGGTCGAGCCAGGCTAACCGGGCCGCTTCGCCGCTCAGATCGAGCTTTTGGCGGGCAATGTCGGTATAATGGGTGCAGACCTCGGATCCGAAATTCCGGGAACCGGAGTGGCTTAAAATGGCAACATATTTGCCCGGATGAAGTTTCACCAGGTCGGAATATGCTTTTATTTCCACGATGCCAATATCAACAAAATGGTTCCCGTGTCCGGATGTTCCCAGTTGGTCGGCAAACTTTTTCTGGAGCGTTTTCAGAAATTTGATCTCCTGAAATTCTTTTCGTTCAACGATTTCGTAATCATCCAGGTCATCAAATTCGGCAAGTCCGAAGCGGGTTTCATTAAGCAGCATATTTCGGATGCGGTTGCGCTCAGCATCGATAATTGAAGGTTGAAGCGGATATACCGAAAGGCACATGCGGCAGGCAATGTCCATTCCGACGCCATACGGAATTACGGCATTGTACGTTGCCACAACCCCGCCGATGGGCAATCCGTACCCCACGTGGGCATCAGGCATTAAAGCACCCTTCACCACAATGGGCAGTTTCATGGCGGTTTCCATCTGGCGGATGGCTTCCGGATCGATGTTTTCGGCTCCGTAAATCTTAAATTCCGGCGATGATTTATTCAGGTGGGCCTTGATTTTTTTTACCGGTTCCGGCTTTTGGACCAGTAATTTGGCCAGTTCGCCGAAAACTGGTTCATTAAGATACTGATCCGGATGAAGATTGATTTTTTCAAGCAGTTCGAGTATTTCTTCTTTTCCTGACCTCCTGAAATACTTGTGCACTAAGTTTAACGCTAATGAAATAGCCTGATCGGTTGTGTAACCGATCCGTTTAAGTTCTTTCCCCCTGAGTTTTAGTTTTTTCATTCTTCCTCCCATTTTTCTCTGGGGTCGTGGGGAAAACTGACTGTTTTCCACGAAAATTTCAGGATCTTAGGTTGAACCAACTGCTTGTAATCCGAATATTTAAGCCTGATCAGTTCGGTGTGCGAGCCGGCATTGAATGCAATTTCTTCGTTTTCGTTCAACGATTCGGCTGCATATACCTCCATGCCGTAAAGGTTTCCAAACGGGGGCATAGCGCCCAGCTCACAGTCCGGGAACAGGTTCTTAAAATCGAACTCGCTTGCCAGGGTCACATTTTTCGTTCCCAGCAATTCTTTCAGGACATCAAAATCGATCTGGTACGATGCAGGCAAGACGGCCATAGCCATTTTCCCGTTGACGACAATCATTACGGTTTTTGCCAATTCTTTTCCGGCAACATGTGCCGATGCTGCAATTTCCTGAGCGGTAAATGCGCTCGAATGCTTGATTGTAACATACCTGACGTGGTTTTCGTCGAGGAAGTTTTTCAATTTTTTTACAGGCATAGTTGTAGGTTTTTAATTAGCTGATAATTCGGTTACATCCCGGTTGTTTTAACGGAGTTTCGCCAAGAGGGGTTAGAAAATTGTGTTGAAATTATTGAAAAAGCTGTCGGGGTGATTTTTAAAAGTCAATCTTCCGGGTGCTTACAAGGGGCATTTCTTAGAAATACCAATTCCGGGCAGGTTAACCGGGAGGGTATAAACCGGGTCATTAAATGCGGGTCCGCCAATTACGGGTTCCTGGTTCGGAGAAAGGTGCGGGTCCAGATCGATGAAGCTGAAGCCGCCCAGTCCGGCAGCAAAATGTACGGCACAGCCCAGTGCCAGTTTGGTTTCGATCATGCATCCGATCATCAGCCCGAGGTTGGCGCTGCGAGCGATAGCCGCGATGTCGAGCGCTTCGACAAGGCCTGATTTCATCAGCTTGATGTTGATCAGGTCGGCGCACCCGGTTTGTACCACGTTTATAGCATCGGCAACTGTAAATACCGATTCGTCGGCGCCGATTGGGACAGAAGAGTGGTCTTTCACGAATTTCATGCCCCGGAGGTCGTGTTTTATTACTGGTTGTTCAAACAGTTCGGGGTGGATGTTGTTTTTCTCCAGTTCTTCGAGGAAGTGAACTGCTTCGGATGGCGAATAGCCTTGGTTGGCGTCGAGCATCAGGCGGCAATCCGGAGCTCCCTCCCGGATAGCCAGCAGGCGGTCGATGTCGTGTACTAAGTTTTTCCCAACCTTGGTTTTCAGGGTCCGGTAGCCTTTTTGTTTCAGTTTGGCTGCATTTAGTTTCGCCACATCCGGTGTAACAATATCGATGGTGTAATCGGTTTCGATGGTCTGCTCGGCGCCGCCCCAAAACTGAAACAGTGGAATGTTCAGCGATTTGGTAAACGCATCAATCAGGGCCATTTCGATGGCGGTACGGGCTGTAACCTGCGCCCGGAAAACGCTTTTCAGGTGGCGGGCAATCTGGCGGTAATTGGCCACATCCTGACCAATCAGAAACTCGCGGCAACTGTTGAGCGCGGCCAGCGCGGTGGCTTGGTTTTCACCGTTGATGGGTTCCAGCGGGGCTGCTTCGCCGTATCCTTCCATCCCATTTTCGAGTTGGATGGTAATCAGCACGTTTTCGATGGCATACTTGGTGCCGATGGCAATGGTGAATGGTTCGTCGAGCGGAATGTTGATGGCTTCGATGGCGACATTCTTGATTTTAGTGGCATTCATGGTTGTTCTTCCAGTTTTTGAGCGTGGTTATCAGTTTCTCAATTTGTTCGGGGGTGTGGCTGGCCGACACGGTGATCCGGACGATGTAACGGTTCATTTTCACGGGGTAGTTAACGGCCGGGGCAATGATATGATGGGTTTCCAGAAAATTCGACAGGTTTTCAGCGTTTTCCCGATGTTCGAAGAACAGCGGAATGATCGGTGCCACCGAGTCGGTCGTTTCCAATTCGAGGCTCCTGATCCCGGCTCGCAGTTGTGTGGCATTATCGGCCAGCTGTTGGCGTAACTCCGGATGTTCCTGAATCAGCCTGACCGAGGCGCAGCCTGCGGCTACGATGGCGGGCGGCAGGGCAGTCGAAGCACCGAAAAAAGCTGATCCGTTGCGTATTTTCTGAATTATGGCTGCCTCGGCGGCAATGAACCCTCCGTAAGAGCCGAATGCTTTGCTCAAGGTTTCCGACTGGTACAGATTGGGAGCCTGTTCCAGTCCGAAATGTTCGGGAGTCCCTTTGCCAGTTCTCCCCAGAACGCCGGTTGCATGGGCATCGTCAACAATCACCGGGGCATGGTGTTTTTGGGCAATGGCGTAGAGTTGGTCAAGTGGCGCAATTTCTCCGGTCAGGGCAAAAATTCCATCGGTAATCACCAACGGACGTTTGGTTGGATGTTGTTTCAGTAAACTACCCAAATGGTCGGGGTTGCAGTGATCGTAGAAAAAAACGTGCCTGATTCCCTTCGGTATCCCGTCGCGGATGCTCGCGTGGGCCATACTGTCGATAAACAGGGCCGAGTAACGATCAGCCAGCGTGTCAAGCAAAATTTTGTTGCCCATGTATCCCGAAGCAAAAACGATAGCATCTTGTTTGCTTTTAAATATAGCCAGCAATTGTTCCAGCTCCAGGTGCAATTCGGAAGTCCCGGTTGTTTGCCGCGATGCCGAGACGTTGACGCCATAGCGCTGCAAGGCGCTGATAGATTCCTGCACAAGCGCCGGATGATTGGCCAGCCCCAGGTAGTTGTTCCCGGCAAAATACAGGTAATCCCGATCCTCAGTCCGGATGGTTGTGCCAACCCCGCTTTTTAGTGTAACCATAAATTTGTCATATAAGTTTTATGCTCAGGAAACGACCGGCTGAGCTATTGGAATGATCTTATTCTCATTCTGAAAATCATCCGGATTTTTGTGTGTTTGGGAAATTTGAGAATCTGAACAAACTGACTGAAGTAATCAAAAATCCCAAATTAACAACGTTCAAAGGTAGTAAAACTATTGCATTTGGTCATACCACTTGATGTGCGTTTTATGCAGGCACCCTGAGAATCTATTTTAATGTGGGTTTGATGTACGAAATAAGGGAGTAAAGGGATGTTTTTATTAATGATTACCGACTCACCCCAAGCTCGTTTCACCTCTCTCTACGCGTAGAAGGAGTAACGTCCTGTTACAGGACATGGGGTGAGAGAGAAATGATAAAAATTGAGTTTAAAATTTTTCGATGAACGAATTTTAAACGGTCTCTGATTTGCTTGTATTTTGTCAGGTTTTTCACGAAAATACAAAATATGGGCAGGTTGCTCGAAGCCCGGTATCCGGTATTAACAGAGGAGAGGTGCAGACACGTTATCCCTTTTGGCAAATCTTCGCATATGGGCAATAACTGCACTTGTGTTCATCAGAGGTTTGTTCATAGCAATTGCTGGCGCTGAACAGTTCAGACAGCAATTCCCCAAATTTTTCTTCAAATTCAGCCGAAACATCCTGATAGCGCAGGTTTGTTCCGTTGTAAACAATGTGCGGGTTGAATTCGTCGTCGAACAAATTGTCGAGTTTGTAGATAACCGGGTAAATGTTCCGGTGATTTTCACGGTGATTGAGAATGGCCGAGTAAATCAATGTTTGGAATATTTCTTTGCGGCGATCTTTTTGGTTGCGGTCGGTCAATTCGGGCCAGTCTTTGAAATCGAGTTTCAGGTTGCGGCCGGTTTTGTAGTCAACGATGCGCGTTCCTTGCGCCGTGCGGTCAATCCGGTCGATGATACCACCAACCCGGATCGTTTGAGGCTGTCCGTCCACATCAATGCAGAAATCGTGCGTGTATTCGCTTTCGAGACCGATCACGGTAAACGGGGCAATCCGGATGTCGTTGCATAGCAATTGTTCGAGGTAATTCCGGATGTAACCGGCCACCAGGATATTTTGTCCCGAAAGCCTGAATTTGTGCATCTGGCCGGGTTTCAGCCGGTAGTATTTTTCAGCAAACGACTGCCTGACCACCTGATCCAGTTTAGCTTTGTCGAGTAAAATAGCTTTTAGCTGGCCGGCCACAACTTCTTTCCCGATAAACGGGCGGTAAATCAACTCGATGGCATAGTGAAACAGGTTCCCGAACAAAACCGGATCAACCTCTTCTTTTAGCTCTTCTTTTTCTTTTAGTCCGGCGAGGTAACGGAAGTAAAACTTCAGTTTACAGTCGAGGTACATGTTGATGGCGCTCGGGCTAAGTTTTTCGCCGGAAAACAGAGACAGTAACTTTTGCCGGTGAGAAGGCGCTGCGGCAATGCGGATAGGCATGGGGTGTTTCCCCCTAAAATCGAAGTTCAGGTTCAGTTTTTCGATGATAAAATCCGAGTCGTAAAGCAACTGGTATAAATAGCGGCTTCGTTCGGCTGTTGCCACTCCTTCGGTAATCGAGTTGTAAACCAGTACGGTTTGTTCGCTGCGCTGGATCAGCCGATAGAAGTAGTAGGCGTACATGGCATCGCGTTCCTCGTAAGTTGGCAAACCAAAGCCTTTGCGCAGATGGTACGGAATGAAAGAGTGTCCGGAACTGATGCTGGGCAAATGTCCTTCGTTGGCCGAAAAAATGACTAAGTTTTGAAAATCGAGGCAACGGGTTTCGAGAACTCCCATGACCTGGAGCCCGGTTAGCGGTTCGCCTTCAAACGGGATGGATATGCGCCGTAAACTTTGGTCGAGCAGGCGGATCAGAATCTTGACCGGAAAGTCGGTTACGCCAAGGTTCGTCAACGTGTCGAGCAAGCGTTGTATGCAGAGGTATGCCTGAAAGAGGTAGTCGTTTTCAAGTTGGTGATCGCCTGTTTTACCGTCGAATTGTAATGACAGTTCGCGAATGATCTCCAGGATCCAGGCGAGCAGGTCGTCCCATTTCTCCGGAACGCTGAATACCCGCTTCAGGAAATCGTTCAGAAACAGTTCTTTCGGTTCCAAATAAACCTTGTTTTGTTTGTGTACGAGGCTGACAAATTCCTTGATTTCCGGAGAAACGATAAACTGGTGGTTGAGTAATGCGACTACCGGTTTGTAGTAGAAAACCGGGTTGTCGTCAGGTAATTTGTGGATGTTGCGTTGCAGGGCGAACAGTTGGGAGATGAACCCGTACACCGGCGTGTTCACGAAAGGGTAGCCCATCGTAATGTTGATGCCGGAGAAACGGTTCCCTGCGGCAGAAACAATGGGGACCAGCAGGTTTTCGTCAGAGAGGACAAACGCCGTGTTGTCGAAATGGTTGTTGACCGAAAACGCGCCGGTTACCTGGGGCAGGTTGATAGCCTGGGCTTGCGTGATATTTCCGGGCACCGCAACCAGGGTGATTTTTCGCTTTTGCCCCCGAAATCCGGATTCGGGGCTGAAACCTTGAGGTGCCGGATATTTCACCAGGTTTTCGCGCAGAAACAGGCCGGCTTCGTTTTCCGGGTCTTTCAGGTACGAGTCGGCATAATCCCAGAAAAACTGGGCTTTCCCGGCTTTTTGTAAGCTCCGGAATAACTTGTTTTCGCAGGCATTAAGGGCGTTAAAACCAATAAAAACAAGCGGGTGGTCGCATTCGGCGATGTGCTCTTCCAAGTGTTCGGCCATGTCGCGGTAAATCATGCCGCTGTATCCGGTTTGGCTTGATGCCAGTTCGTTTCGGAATTCGTGGTAAATCAGTGGCAGCTTGGTCCAGAGTTCGATGAACTTTTCTTTATTGAACGAGTGGGGCACTTTGCTGAGGTTGCCCCAAAATTCTTCGATGGCATGGCGTTGTTCCGGGGTCAGGTATTCAAACTGCGTTTCGAGTTCTTTCAGGTCGGCCATGTTTCGGAACAAATCGTCAGCATCGAGCAGGTATTTGTCAATATCATCGAAGTCGCCCAGCAGGATTTCGCCCCAGAAAAAGAATTCGTCGATCGGTTCGTTAAAACCGGTTACACGGTTAAATACGTGTTGTAGTTTCAGGATAAGCGAAACCGGATCGGCTTGCTGCAAAGAAGAAAACGACGAAATAAGCTCGGTGATGGTCCGGATTTCGGGCGATAACATGGGCTTTTCGATCAGCTCGTTCAGGTAGGCTGTGAAAAACACGCCGGCTCGCCGTCCGGGGAAAATCAGGCTGTATTGGCTCAGTTCGCCGCCGTGCTGTGCATAGAGAAACCGGGCGACTTGTTTTAGAAATGGCTCCATCGGATCGTTTCAGGTAAAAGCCAAAAGTAAACAGTAGAACGAAAAAAGGCAAAAGGTAAAAGTAAAAAGGAAGAAGTGATTTAACCGCGACACTGTTTCCTGTCGGGGAGAGAGAACACAGAAAATGCGCAAAGTGCCTGATTGACTGAGTGGCAAAGTAAAAAATTATAGACCAGTGGTTGTTCAATTGGTGTGTCGTCACAATTTGTTCAGTAAAATACAAAGCTCATTCACCGGAATTGCTTCCTGGCGAATGGGCTTTTTTATCTGGGGCAGATGGTGTTTATACCAACGGATCGGCGCCGATGGTCCCAAACAATTCGTCGAGATAAGCCGGCGATTGCACATGTGCCAGCTCGTTGCGGGCTGCTTCCAGTTTAGCGGGCAGGTCGAGTTGCACCGAGGTTTCGCGGAAATTGCTTTTGCTCATCGTTTGTTCGAGGTAAGCAATCGTTTCGGACCAATATTTAATATCGCGTTCTTGTTTTATCTGCAGACGCTTTTTATACCAGTCGCTGCTTAATACCGATTCGCGTGTAAACATTTGGCGGAACTCCGGGTGCTGACGGTTCTTGCCTTCAAACTCGCCGTCGATCATTATTTTAACCAAAGCCTGGAGCGGCGGGACCAAGGCTTCGTATGTCCCGTCGCGCATCATTCCTTCGGCCACACGTTTCTGGGTGATGGTCAGGTTTTTGATTGATGCAACGAAAGTTTCCATGTCTTGTAGTTCCGGGTGCAGCATATCTTCGGTAAATACGGCATCCGGGTTACTGAAAATACGTCCGAGGAAATGGTGTGCAAACTTAATGGTGATGCGATAGCCCAATAAACTGGCATCGATTGTTTCTCCATTATACTCGAAGTTTTCTACTTTTTCGAGATAGTCGTTTTCGATCAGGTAGCGCGGGTCGCGTTCTTTGACTCCCATGCGCGAGATAATTTCAGGCATCAGCAAGCTGATGTCGTGGTCGACTTTATATTTCGGGCCAACATATCCGGCGGCTGAAGTTAGTGGTTCGTAACCGGTCAGGATATACGACAGAAGTGCGTTATTGAGGTCGGCTGCAACCAGCAGGTTGTTGAACGGCCCTTTGGTCAGTGCGCCTTCCGAACCAAAGCCGGTTGTAGATGGCGATTTCCCGGTAATGCTGCACATGAAATCGATAAACAACTCGGGCAATTCCTGATAGTGGATCGGGTTGTAAATGGCCAACGGCGGAACATTGTTTTTTGTATCGGCCGGATTGTTTCGTCTTCCGGGGAGAACCGCATTGACGGGCAGGTACAACGGATATTGGCTCGGGATTTTCCGGAATATGCGGGTACATGTTTCGACCAGGTATTTGTCGATCGGGTTTACCAGATCGGGACGAGTCTGCAAATAGCGTGGGTTTTGTGACGGTACCCCGTTTACAAGGCGCGGTTCGGATGGAACAACCAGATAGTCAGGCTTGTCGCTTTCCAGGAAGCGGTTGATCAGGTCTTTTACCGGTTGTGTGTAATGGTCGAACCCGATCGAATCTTCTTTGATGTCTTTCACTTTGTCGCGAGTCAGCGGTTCAAAGTTCGAGAGGAACGAGTTGGGGCTCGACAGGTCCTTCTCTGCTTGTTTGTCGTACCCTTTAATCACGCAGTCGTCGGGGCGCTGGAACAAACGCGATTCGCAGTTGGTCAGCAATTTGACACTCGGATTGGTGTAATTGGGGTTCAGGTTCGACAACCGATTGGCCGGAATTACAATGGAGGCCGTGATATCGTCTTCAACTTGTACTTTTTGTGCCGGATAAAAATCCTGACGGACCTGGAAAATGCGCCATGACTTATCTTGGTCGAGCCCGACACGCAAGTAATTGGCAATCAGTTTCCGTTTTTCGAATTTCAACTCGTTGCCCGGAATACCGTTGATTTTGTCGACCGAGAAATAGTCGCGCCAATATTTTGGCCATTCGTTATGATATCTTCTTTTGACGATATAGATCAGGTCTTTGATGCGTTGAGGCACCGATTGCAACCATTGGTTGTACTCGTCGGTGTATTCGCTTGAAGGTGTCAGCAGCTTGATCACTGAACCCAACGTTCTTCTGGAATCGAGGATGCTGCGCGGTGGAACTTTGTAGTCAACCGGGATTTTAAAGCGGGTCGAAAAATCTTTTGCCATGATTTCTTCGACCATGTCGAAGTCTTTCTGCAAATCGGAAATAATGACTGATCCCTGGATCATGGCGTCCTGAATTGATTTGGATATTTCTGATTTTCCACCTCCTGAAACCGTGCATGGTTTATGGCACAGGGTTCCTTCGGCAATGGTACCGGTCAGGTGCCAGTGGTGCCCGTTTAGCCGTTTCCGCATCTGAACTTTGTATCCGGTTGGAAGAATGTAGTATTTTTCAGGTAACAGTTTGATGGACTGATGGCCCAGTTCGTTGGTCCAGGTTACCGACTGCTCAAATAAGTTGAAGTGGGCATTTTCGGGCACATAGTAGATATTGCTGAACTTTTTGTCGATGCCGTAACCTTGGGGCTGAACATCCATAATGTCGCCCAGAATTTCGACCATTTCATTAAAGGTCAGGTTGTTTGCCGGCTGGTGGGTATCGAGGTGAAAGCGTTCGCCCAGATCATAGCTTGGGAAGGCCAGGGCACCGCCGGCATGTTCTTCTTCGCACAAACCAAAGAGATTGGCCGAGTAACTGATTTGGGTCTTTACTTCTTTTTTACAGTAGCCGAAGTAATTGTCGGCAATAATGGTTACCACCACGCCGCGTTTGTCGCGGGCGGTTATTTTAAATGCTTTCCCATCGTTGTAAAGCTCGTCGGCATTTTTCCAACACATGCCATCGCGGCGTTGACGTTCGCTTGCCTGATCGTAATGGGGTAGGCCCAGATCTTTTTTTCGAAGGTAAATCAGGTGCGTAGCCAGGATCACACAACCGGTGTGTCCGGTCCATTCTTCGGCGTTCAGGGCCGAGTCGTTTTCCGGGAGGAACGGGTCGCCGGCATTCCCAAAGATCGATTCAACGAAATCGAGGTTACTGATCAGGTTCCCGGGCGCGAAGAACCGGATTTCCACCGATTTTTCTTTGGTTACGCCCGGAACTTCAGGAACAACAATCGGACGGATCAGCAAGCTGGCAAACACTTCTGCTTTTTCTTCTTGGTTGGCCGTAAATGGCAGGCGCATCAGTGTTCGGGGCGGGTTGAATGCCGCTTCGAGCAATTTGGCAAATGTGGCTTTGGGAACCGATTTTTTATCGTCCGGAACCGGGAGCCCGCCTTCGGCGACGTGGAAAACACCTTTGGTCGTCCGTTTATCGTCTTTCGGGTTGTGCAAAATACCTTGCGCTGTGCGGTAAGTCCGAACAATGTCGGTTTCGTATTTGTCGGCATCTGGTGGAATCGACATCATGCGCGCCAACCCATGCGTGTCGAGGATCAATGTGTTTTCGGGCAATGTGATGGGTTTGTTACTCACATCGCTCAAATAATCATTCAGGAAATCCTGAATTCGTTTTCCACTCGGAGAAAGGTATGAGGAGAGCAATCTGGATTTTTCCTTGTAGTTATTCAGTAGCGGGGTCGCTATTTCGAGAAACTGGGCCGAACGTTCGTTTTGATAATACGGATGCCCCAATGCGGCCAGCTTTAGGTTGATGTATTGAATCAGTTTCTTTTCGTTAATGGCATTTTTATCCTTGTCAATGCCAATTCCAAAAGTTTTGTTAATTGTCATAGTGTAAAGTCGATATTTGGTGAAAATACGAAAGCAATATTAGCAAAGAAATAAGAAGCTTAAGGTGAGCTGGTCGTTATCAAATCGTTATGTTTTTGGGGTATTTGTTTACGAATTTGATAAAATTAGGTGTATTTTCTTTTTTATTTTCATTGGTGTAGGATTGTATGCTTTTAATTTTTAATTACACGTATGCGTTTGGCAACTTTGTATGTTTTCAGGCTGTAATTCCTGAACCGGGAGCGAATAAAGATTGATGCTGGTTCTTTTTTGTTAGAAAAGAAACGAGAATGAAGCCGAAAATGTTTGATTTTTTCTTGAAAATAACAGTTAGCTTTGTAGGTATACTTTTCGCAGAGGTCAATTAAAATAGCGAACGAATATGAAACGAACAGGTTGCTTCACAGCACCTAAGAGAATGATAATAATTTCAGCAATATGTGAGTTCCATACTACCTTTAAGAACAAATCATTATAGTATGAAAAAGTTACTTCTGTATTTTGCCACCCTTTTTTTATCTGCTGCCCAGGCTCAAGTTGCCATTATCCAGACAAATGACAGGTTTGCCAACATTCGAAGAGAACCCAGTGAACAGTCGGATATTGTTTGTCAGGTAAAACAAAACTATGTTTTCATGTATGATGACGAATCGTTCAGGGACAGCGTCTGGGTCGATGTTCTTATCCCGAAGAATGATTATTCGTTTGGCTGCTCTGATCCTGATTTTATTACCGGTTATCTGGAGAAATCGAAGATACAGCCCATTGAAAAGCTTACCGTTTGTCCGGAAGGCGAATGTACTTTTGAGTATAAAGTAATCCCCTTTAGTCCTGTTGGCAAAATTATGGATATGACCGGCGAGAACCTGGTTATGAGTATTAATGGCCGGCCCGTTTGGGGAACAGACGGTGAAGTTCCACAGACGGAGGTAAAAGAAATTAATGCAAAAATCAATGGAAAATCAATCAATATCCATCCCTGTTTTTATGGCGATATCTTTGAATGTGACGATCGCCCTACCATTTATAAAAATGGCGATTCGTACTTTGTTTATCAGTGGAACAGCGATGGCGCCGGGGCTTATCAGTTGGTTTGGGTACTGACGAAAGAAGGATTAAAGCAGCGGTTTATTTCGGGCGCATATTAGGTTGCAGTGCAAACCGATATTCGCGTAGAGGCGGTTGGGCGGCTACAAATCGGATAGTTTGGAAAATTCAATTGTTGTTACAAGGACTTGTCTGATTCGTTGTAATTTAGCGTTGTTATTCTTAAAACTAACTATCATGAAGCAAATTTCTCTCTTTTTTTACCTTAGCCTGATTGTTTCGGCGCTGTTTGCCCAAGTTCCGCAGACACTTACCCTGAATAAACCTGATTTGAGCCGCGGGTTTCCGGTGATGAAGGCTCTTTCATTGCGTTCATCGGCATCTGTTTTCGATGAGAAAAAGCTTAGTCTTCAGGATTTGTCTGATTTGCTATGGGCTGCTAATGGCATTAACCGCCCCGATAATGGGAAACGGACAGCTCCCTCGGCAATGAATTCGCAGGATGTGGATATTTATGTGTGCATGCCGGAAGGTTCTTATTTGTACGATGCCGTCAAGCACGCGCTGCTGTTGGTTTCAGCCGGCGATCATCGGGCCCTGGTTGCCGGACGCCAGGAGAATATGGCCAAAGCGCCGGTGTTTCTGGTACTGGTCTCCGACATTTCAAGGTTTCGGGGCGATGATGACTCTTTGAAAATGATTTGGGCGGCAGTCGATGTTGGCACTGTATCTCAAAATATTGCCCTTTTTTGTTCGGGAACTGGCTTGGAAACTCGTCCCCGGGCCTCGATGGACCAGGAAAAATTGCGCCAGGTACTTAAGGGCATCTCTAAAAACCCAATGTTAATATATTTGTTTAATTGTTAATATTTTAAGCATGGGATATATGGTTAGATTGCCTATTTTACAGTACAAAAAAGAGCAACAATGAAGAATATCAATATGCTAGGCCTATT
>JAJUGZ010000117.1 GCA_029265715.1 Bacteroidota bacterium | reverse complement strand
GTTGGTTGATCCAGTAACGAAACTTGGCCAGGCCGATCTGGTGTTCCCGTGCAAATTCAACCTGGCTCATGCCGCTCTCTTTCCAGTTATCAATCAGGGAAAGCATCCGTGTCTTTTTTTCCTGAAGTGTCATGTTTTTTTGCCGCAAGGTACTCGGCTTCCTCAATCCAAGAAAGATGTAGATGCCAAGGGGCTTACCCTGTGATTGTACGTTAATGGTTGCGGCTGTGTGGGGGGGTACAGCTCGGGTTGAGGAGAGGCAGTTCCCTGTTTGGCCCGGGGAATAATTGAGTGGGCATTGGGGGCGCAATGTGCTGCGTTCTTTTAGCACGTAACATGGAACATTCCAATCACTTTTCCTTCAAGGACATTCCAGACTTTTGCAGCCTGCGGCGTTGGCATCAGCTTTACCGGGCATTCCTGTTGGTCGAAAAACTGGTTGGCTTCGTCTGATAATTCAACATACCCGACTTGTCCTGTTCCGATAATCAGTTCCTGGGCCCCGTCTTGGTAAATATGTCTGGCTTCTTCGATCGAGATTTTGTGTGAAGTGCCGTATTTTTCCTTTGAGAGTTTCTTTTTTCGTTTTTCTACACGGCCATCCAGCCTGATCACCACATCGTATTCATAGCGCTTGCCGGAAATGGTGATATATCCATACTTTGTGTTGTCAATCATTGGTTCCATAGCCCCTCTTCCTTCTGTTTCGCATAAATTATATACGAAATTATTCGGAATAGGATGGGGTTATTTTTCCCGGATATTAACCCTGAACAAACTACCGGGGCACAAAAAAACTATTTCCCGATACAGAAATTTTTAAAGATATGCCCCAGGATTTCGTCGGTTGATATTTCGCCGGTTATTTCACCAATAAAGTACATGCATTCGCGGATGTCCTGAGCCAGGAAGTCGCCGGAAATATGTTGTTCCAAACCTTTTTGTACCCGGTCGATGGCCTGATGCGCGTTGGTCAGCGCTTCGAAATGCCGGATGTTCGAAACTATTACATCGTCGGTGCCTGGTTCGTTCAGGTGGGCGTTTTCTTTCAGGAGACCGATCAGTGAGTCGAGATTTTGCCGTTTTTTAGCTGAAATAAAAACCAGATCTTCGTTTTCTCCAAGTTGGACGCAATCAACCAGTTCACTGATTTTTTCCCTGTCGGCCACATCGGCTTTGTTGCCAACAATAATCAGGCATTGGTTGGTTATGCGTTTCCTGATTTTTTGAATACGTTTTAATATCAGGTCTGTGGGGTTCATTAAATCAGTTACCAGCAGCACAATTTCGGCCTGTTCCAGTTTGTGGTAAGTCCGCTCGATGCCCATCGTTTCGATCCGGTCGGCTGTTTCACGGATACCGGCGGTATCAAAAAAACGGAAAGCTGTACCGCCAATATTAATCACATCTTCAATCACATCGCGGGTGGTGCCGTGAATGTCGGAAACGATGGCTTTCTCTTCGTTCAGCAAGGCATTCAGGAGGGTTGATTTGCCCACATTGGTTTCGCCCACGATGGCAACCGGAACCCCGTTTTTCAGGACATTCCCCAATCGGAACGAATCTTTTAGCTTGCGGACAACAGCTTCGATCTCGTCGACTAATTGTTTCAGCTGACTGCGGTCGGCAAACTCAACATCTTCTTCGCTGAAATCGAGTTCCAGTTCGATCATGGCAATAAAATGGAGCATCTTTGCCCGCAACCGCGAAAGCTCGTTCGAGAACCCTCCGCGCATTTGGTTCATGGCCATTTTTTGCGATGCACGGGTTGTTGAGGCAATCAGGTCGGCCACGGCTTCGGCTTGCGACAGGTCCATCTTTCCATTCAGAAATGCCCGTTGGGTAAATTCGCCGGGGCGGGCCAGGCGGGCGCCTTTGGTTACAAGAAGTTGCAATAACCGTTGCTGGATGTATACCGAACCATGGCAGCTGATTTCAACCACATCTTCGCCGGTAAACGAGTGAGGCGCCCGGAATAATGCAACGACCACTTCGTCAATCAGTTCATGGCCTTCGCTGATGGTGCCGAAATGCAGCGTGTTGGCTGGTTGCGCCGCGAGTTTTTTCGCTTTGTTGGGCGATTGAAAAACAGAGTCGGCAATCTCAATGGCTTTTTCTCCGGAAAGGCGTATCGTGGCAATGGCCCCCATTCCGGGCGATGTGGCGATGGCGCATATGGTTGACTGATCGAGCATAATTCAAAATTGTATGCAACAAAAATACAAAAACGAAAAGCATAACCGACCGATCAGGAGGCAGTAACCTGATTTTTCAATGAAATAGCCCTGATTTGCAAACACCAACAGATAATGAACCTGCTTTAAAAATTTATACAGATCGATAATCTTAAGTGCTATCTTGATTTAAAAACATCAGGCAGAAGTTTTGGAAACGGAAATTCAAAACTGAAATTCGTTGGTTCTTGTTTTTTCAGCTTTTTAAAGTAAATAACCGGGAGTTCTTTTATTCGCAGGTTTTGGTGATGGACCCAAACCGTGAACAGGCGTTCGGCCATAAAGCCTATGATGCGTTTTTGGTAGCCTTCGTAATGAGCCTTATTGATTCTCCTCTCAAATTCGAAAAGCATGTCAAACCACCAATCCATGCACCGGTTAAAATCTTCTTTTTTGAAAACGAACATGTTATTGGCATAAAGTCGGTTGCCATTTAAGACGGCCTTGAATGAAGGTACATATTCCGGATATTTTTCTGATAGGATTTTTTCGACCAGTTCCAAGTCTTTCAAATCATGGTAACGCCGGTAATGTTCTTTTACCGAGTATCTGAATTTCCGGCGAACAGGTAAAATGGCATCATATTCCGAAAATATCTCCTGAATTTCAGGCTCAGACAGAGCTCTTAGGGCAAATTTTTTAGTCCGGCGGGTGTATATTAGCCCATATCTTTTTTTGTAAAGACCGATGAAAAAATAAAGGAGGCGTTTTATGCGGTATAAAACCGGCTCGGGCCTTGCCGTAAAAAAACGGCGATAATGACAGCTTCCGGTAATATCCTGACTTGTATTTTTCCATGTCCAGTAAATGCCGGTCAGTTCGCTGTAATAGTGGTTTCTGTTCGAGATTGAATCGCCTGTATCGTCGCCTGCCATTTCGCAGTTATTGTGATGCTCCAAGGCATTGCCTGCCATGACGGGCTTATATATTGAATTGGTTACTGGTATTTTACCTTCTTTGTAGAAGTAGGTGTAAATAACTGTTGATCGGGGGTTCATACACAATGTAAAAAACGGGTGTAAAGATAGGATTATCGCTAAGCATTGAATGCGTTTTGTCAAAATATAATATTAAATTTACCTAAACATAATTATATGCATTTGTAACCTTTGCAGCCTTAGGCTTTTTTTGTTTTTTTCTTTTTGTTTTCCCATACCAGCAACTTCCGTTGGTAGTATTTCTAAAAAACAGTTCTTCTTCGGTTAAAATATTTGGATTTTCATACCAAGGTAAATGCCTTGCCATATATATTCCTGCTGTCCGGCACGTTTTTCCCCATTGTTGTTTTACCGAATTTGCCCGGTAAAGTGCAAATGTCGTGTCAATGTCGGCCATGTATAAATTGTCGGATATCTTGTATTTCCAAAATTTTGACTCCCATTCCAATACTTTTTCTTTGTGGGGATAATAATCCGGAAGGTCATCAATCTTTAATGCAAAGCCAACCTTGTTAATTCCTTCGTTCTTTCTGAGTATTTCTTGCAGGAATTTGACCGCATCCAGCGGGCATTCATCAACGGGGAGAACATCCGGATCGGTATAAATGTATGGTAGCCCTCTGAACCATAAATGAATCGAGGTGTCCCACAAGGCTTTGTAGCCAATGTTTGCATTTAGCCTGATGACTGTATGCTTTGTAGTCTGGTAAAAGTCGATGAGTGGGGGATAGGTTGATGCGTTATCGATAATGAAAAGGTGTCGCATTTGGGCTCTTTCCAGCCAGTCGATCAGCTTTTTCAGATGATTTATCCTGTTGTAGTTGTTTATTATCACAGGTATGTCCCTGTAATCAATGTCTTTCCCATTCAAATGTAGTAATACTTTTCTTTTACTGCGGGGAAGAATCACTTTTTGAGACAGTTTGCAGTAGAGTCTTGCGATTTTCCGGAAACCTGAAAAAGGAATATAGTAATTAATAATCATAGATGGTTTTATGTGTTATGTCGGCAAATATACTTCGTTCATCTGTAAATTTTCTGTTCACGATAGATATCGTCTGTGTTTTTTATAGTTAAACGTATAGATGTAATTTTTACGGTTATGGTTGTGTGTGCATTGAAATTTTCTTTCCGGATAAAATGACTTTGATGCTTTGTTTTCCCGAAAAAAATCGAAAGTTTTGAAATCAAATTGTGTCATTAAACCCATTTATATGAGCAGAAAACTAAAATTACTTGTGATTTTACTGGCCATTGGTTTTTGTGGTCTGGCGCAGAAGCATATCGAATTGAGCGATGTGGTCAACGGCGGGCCCTTCTATCAGAAGTCAGTTTACGGCTTGAGGTCGATGAACAACGGCCTGTCGTATACAATTCTCGAAGGCGGGACCCAGATTGTGAAATACAGTTACAAAACAGGGAGCAAAGAAGCCGTTCTTTTCGATCTGTCGACCGTTGAAAACTCTCCAATTCACTCGTTCAGCGATTATGCTTTCAGCTCCGATGAGACCAAAATCTTGTTAACAACCGATCGTCAATCCATATACCGGCACTCGTTCTCGGCTGTGTTTTATATCTGGAACTCGGTGACCAAAGAGTTGCTCCCGCTTTCAGAAAAGGGCCGCCAGCAATTGGCTACGTTCTCGCCCGACGGCGAACGGGTGGCTTTTGTGCGCGATAATAATATCTTTATTAAGAGCTTGAAATTTGGGACAGAAAATCAGGTAACGACTGATGGGCGAAGAAACGAAATTATTAATGGTGCGCCCGACTGGGTTTATGAGGAAGAGTTCAGTTTCAACCGCGCGTTTGAATGGTCGCCCGATAGTAAGTTTTTGGCGTACATTAAGTTCAACGAAAAGGAGGTTCCCGAATATTCAATCCCTATGTACCGTGGCGAGAATCCGGCCTATGATGAAAACACCATTTATCCCGGAACTTACACCTATAAGTACCCCAAGGCAGGTGAGAAAAACTCGGTGGTCAGCGTGCATGTTTACGACCTGAAATCAAAAACTTCGGTTGTTGCCGAGATTGGGGATGATACTGAGCAATACGTTCCGCGTATTCGCTGGGCCCCCGATGCCAGCGATCTGGCCATCATGAAACTGAACCGCCGCCAAAACGAGTTGAACATTGTTTTGGCCAATCCATATACCGGCGATACACGCCACTTTTTCACCGAGAAAAACAAACGGTACATTGCCGAAGATTTTTTCGATAACTTCATTTTCCTTCCTGATAACAAATACATTGTTTTGAACAGTGAACGGAACGGTTATTCTCATTTGTATTTGTACGATCGCCAGGGATTTTTCGTAAAGCAGCTGACTGACGGCAAGTTTGATGTGACTGATTTTTATGGGTTTGATCCGGAGAAAAAAGTGTTCTATTACCAGGCTGCCAAAGAATCGCCCATGCGCCGCGAAGTTTATTTCCTGAGCTTAGACGGTAAAAAATCAGGCAAACTCTCTACACAGCAAGGCACCAACAAAGCCGTGTTCAGTACGGGCTGCAAATATTATATCAACTATTTTACGAACCTGGAAACTCCGAATTTGGTCACACTGCACGACCAGGCAGGTAAACAAATTCGTGTTCTGGAGAATAACCAGGAGTTGAAAAATAAGCTTAGCGAATATGAATTGCCGAAAAAAGAATTTTTCTCGTTTGCAACATCCGAAGGCATTCAGTTGAATGGGTACATGATCCGGCCGCTTCATTTCGACGCCAATAAAAAGTACCCGGTTTTGATGACGCAATACAGTGGCCCCAATTCGCAGCAAGTGCTCGACCAGTGGGGTATTGATTGGCATACTTATCTGGCACAGGAAGGGTTTCTGGTTGTTTGTGTCGACCCGCGTGGAACAGGCGCCCGCGGCGAAGATTTCAGAAAAGTTACCTACATGCAGTTGGGTAAATACGAGTCGGACGACCACATTGAAGCTGCAAAGTATCTTGGCACGCTACCTTATGTAGATAAAAGCCGGATAGCGATCTGGGGCTGGAGCTATGGCGGTTTCATGACTGCATTGACTATGGCAAAGGGAGGCGATTTGTTTCGGGCCGGAATTGCAGTTGCCCCGGTTACCTGGTACCGTTTTTACGATTCGATCTACACCGAGCGCTATATGCGTACCCCAAAAGAAAATGAGGATGGATATGATGCCAATGCCCCGTTAAAATTGGCCGGAGGGATCAAAGGCCGTTTGTTGCTGGTTCATGGTACGGCCGACGACAATGTTCATTTCCAGAATTCGCTTGAATTTTCTGAAGCTCTGGTGCAGGCAGGCGTTCCGTTTGATATGGCTTGGTATACCAACCGGAACCACGGGATTTTTGGCGGAAATACCCGAATGCACCTGTATACAAAGATGACCGATTTTCTGAAGACACAGTTGAAATAACCAGAGCTAAAGCTCTCATACAAACCAAAGAGCTGAAGTTTATATAAATGGCTATTCGCGGCACAGTGAGATCTGCGAAGCGAATAGCCATTTGTAGATTGCCGGTTCAGCTTTGCCCCGAAGTCTATTTATATCAACAAGTAGCTATCGGGTATCCTTGTTTCGAATTTCTATGCGCCTGATTTTTCCGGAGATTGTTTTGGGCAGTTCGGTAACAAACTCGATGATCCGCGGATATTTGTAAGGGGCTGTCGTGTGTTTTACGTGCTCCTGAATTTCTTTCACCAACATGTCAGATCCCGGACGGTATTCTGGTGCCAACACGATACTTGCTTTTACCACTTGGCCCCGTATTTCGTCGGGGGCAGCGGTTACGGCACATTCAACGACTGCCGGATGTTCCATCAGGGCGCTTTCCACCTCAAAGGGGCCTATGCGGTACCCGGAACTTTTGATCACATCATCAAGGCGGCCGACAAACCAGAAGTAGCCATCTTCGTCACGCCAGGCCAGGTCGCCGGTATGGTAATAACCCTCGTACCACACCGAGGCTGTGCGCTCCGGTTCGCGGTAGTATTCTTTGAAAATACCAACCGGCAATTTTTTATCGGTACGAATTACAATTTCGCCGATTTCTCCTTCTTCGCAGAGGCGACCTTCCGGATGTTCCAGGCGGATGTCGTAAGTCGGGTTGGGAATACCCATCGAACCAGGCTTGGGTTCCATCCACGGGAATGTGGCGATGGCCAGTACCGTTTCGGTTTGCCCGAAGCCTTCCATCAACCGGATCCCGGTCAGTTTCAGAAACCGGTTATACACTTCGGCATTGAGCGGTTCTCCGGCGACAGTGCAGTATTTCAACGATGACAGATCGTATTTCGACATGTCTTCGCGGATCATGAAACGGTAAACTGTTGGTGGTGCGCAAAATGAGGTGACTTTGTATTTCCCGATCAGGTCGAGCATATCCGAAGGGGAGAACTTTTCGTGGTCGTACACCAAAACGGCACATCCGGCAAACCACTGTCCATAGAGTTTCCCCCAAACGGCTTTCCCCCAGCCGGTATCGGCAACCGTCAGGTGTAAGCCGTTTTCCTGAACGTTGTGCCAGAATGAGGCGGTCGTGATATGGCCGATCGGGTAGGTAAAATCATGTGCAACCATTTTCGGGTTTCCGGTCGTTCCTGATGTGAAATACAGAAGCGAGGTATCGGCGTTTTGGGTGGGTTCTTCAGGACGGATAAATGTCGGGGCGTGGGCGATTCCGGAGTTGAAATCGGACCATCCATCCGGAACCTCCGGCCCAACCGATATTTTTCGCATCACCGTTGGCGACTCGCTCATGGCCAAATCGATTTGTTCCAACACATTGGGCTCGCCTACGGCCACAATGGCTTTTATACTGGCTGCATTGTTGCGGTAAATAATATCTTTTTTCATCAGCAGATGGGTCGCCGGGATACAAACAGCTCCCAGTTTGTGAAGAGCAATAATGGAAAACCAGAATTCGAAGCGCCGCTTTAAAATCAGCATCACTTTGTCGCCCCGCCCAATACCCAGCGATTGGAAATAAGAGGCCGTCTGGTCGCTGTATTTTTTGATGTCGGCAAACGTAAAGTTTTGGTGC
Organism: Bacteroidota bacterium; assembly: GCA_029265715.1. Taxonomy (GTDB): domain Bacteria; phylum Bacteroidota; class Bacteroidia; order Bacteroidales; family Prolixibacteraceae; genus Aquipluma. Next base: position 4,593 of record JAJUGZ010000117.1, on the reverse strand, counting down.
ATTCCCTGATCGTTGGCCCAGACCAGTGCAAGCTTATCGGGTTCGAGCCGCGCGTATTCGTCAACTACATCGTAACCGAAATTAAAATGGTCAGGAACAATGTATTCTAAGTTTTTTATAAAATCGTCCAGATCTTTAAACTGGTTTTTTTTTAGATATCTTTCGCTTAAAATCATGGTACAGGTTAAAAAATCATGGCTAAAAATTTTGCTTCTTTCCCGTCAAGCGCTTTCATTCCGTGCGGCAATCCGGAGTCGAACCAAAGAGAGTCGCCTTCTTCCAGGACCAATTCTTTGCCGTTGATAACAACCAGCATACGGCCTTCAAGCAGCAGGTTAAACTCTTGTCCGTCGTGGCGGTAGCCGGGTGTCGTTTTCTCATCATCCGGATTGGCCGGCACCGAGACGATGAACGGTTGCGCTTTTTTGTTGATGAAACTTTCGTTCAGCGCCTGATATTTGTATTCTTTTCGACGTTCGACCAGCGTGCCGGTCCCTTTCCGGGTCAGAGAATAACCGTGCATCCGGGGAGTGTCTCCGGTTAGCAGGGTTGTTAATTCAAGTCCATAAACCGACGCGAAGCGGTATAAAAAACTCACCGGAATATCGGTTTCCCCACGTTCATAAGCTTTGTATTGGTCGATGCTGATGTTACAGGCCGAAGCACATTCGGCTTCAGAAAGCTCAAGCGCATCGCGTAACCCGTTGAGCCTCTCGGCAATTTGTTTGATTTCGATATTCATGGTATTTACAGTTTTTCCTGATCAATCAGAATGATCGGTCAGTTACACGAATTCTTTAAAATTAAGAATTATATCGATAAACCGGTCGTTCGGGCTGCTTTTGCTTGTAATGCATTTGGACGGTAACCGAACCGGCTGATCTGGTTTAGTTTAAGTAGCGAAAATGAAACAGGTACACCCCGGAGAAAATCAAAATAAAAATGGCGTTTGATACCGAAAAGGTATTCCAGCCTAACCAAACAACTGGCCAAAACAGAATTGCAACCTGTCCGGAAAGATAAAAGAACAAACCTGTTTTCTTGAATTTGGAAAGTTTTAAGGCGCCAAATAGCGAAAGAAAATGAAAAACCATCAGGATAGAAAAATAACCAGGCGATGTTTTTTCGGTAGCGAGATCATGGGTAATCGAACGGATTAATGGAACGGTCTGGACGTAAAAAATTGAGGTTGCGGCAAAAAGCAAAAATCCGATTGAAGATCCGATGATGCTAAGCAGGCAGGCAGCCCTGAAAAAAAGAAAATCATTCTTCATGGTTAGTTGTGTTTCAAAACGTCTGTTTTTAATCTTTCCGGTTTGTTAATTGTTCAAAAATACCTGATTTTTTGAAGAAGTTCATTTTTTAGCCACACATAAAAAGTTATACCTTTGGCATCTAATTTTTAATCAAATATCAACGCGATGGAAAGAGATACCAAAGTATTTGAGATCATTGAGAAAGAACGTCAGCGCCAGCTTAGCGGCATTGAACTGATAGCCTCTGAAAACTTTGTAAGTGATCAGGTGATGGAAGCAATGGGCTCTGTAATGACCAATAAATATGCTGAAGGTTATCCGGGGCACCGTTATTACGGAGGTTGCCAGTTTGTTGACGAAACTGAACAATTGGCCATCGACCGCATTAAAGAAATTTATGGAGCTGAATATGCCAACGTGCAGCCACATTCAGGCGCTCAGGCCAATGCAGCGGTTTTAAGCGTTGTTCTGAACCCGGGCGATACCTTTCTCGGTCTCGATCTGGCACACGGCGGTCACCTTTCTCATGGTTCTCCGGTAAACTCATCAGGTATTCTTTACCACCCAATTGCTTACCACGTGAAAGAAGAAACCGGTATGGTTGATTACGATGAGATGGAAGCATTGGCCTTGGAACACAAACCCAAATTGATTATTGGCGGAGCTTCGGCTTACTCGCGCGAATGGGATTATGCCCGGATGCGCGCCATCGCCGATAAAGTAGGGGCCATCCTGATGATTGACATGGCTCACCCGGCCGGGTTGATCGCTGCCGGCTTACTCGAAAACCCGGTAAAATATGCGCATATTGTCACATCAACAACACATAAAACCCTGCGCGGGCCGCGTGGTGGTATCATCCTGATCGGGAAAGATTTTGAAAATCCCATGGGATTTAAAACACCCAAAGGTGCTGTAAAAATGATGTCGGCAGTTATCGACTCTTCCGTTTTCCCCGGACAGCAGGGCGGGCCACTTGAGCATGTGATTGCAGCCAAAGCGGTTGCTTTCGGCGAAGCGTTGACCCCGGAATATAAAGTTTATCAGGCACAGGTGAAAAAGAATGCAGCTGTGATGGCTGAAGCCTTTATGGCAAAAGGATACAAAGTGATTTCCGGCGGAACCGACAACCATTCCATGTTGATCGACTTGCGTACCAAGTTCCCTGATATTACAGGGAAACAAGCAGAAAATGCACTGGTTCGCGCCGATATTACCATCAACAAGAACATGGTTCCGTTCGACAGCCGTTCTCCGTTCCAGACTTCTGGTTTGCGGGTGGGTACCCCGGCCATTACAACCCGCGGCGCCAAAGAAGACCTGATGCCAGTTATTGTCGACCTGATTGACGAAGTACTGAGCAATATTGAGAGTGAAGAAACGATTGCTTCGGTTCATAAACGTGTGAACGAACTCATGAAAAATTATCCGCTTTTCGCTTGGTAGTACTTACAGACCAGATAATGTGTAAATCCGAAAGGTAAGTTCCGGGAGAGTGGACTTGCTTTTCGGATTTTCTTTTTTTTCTGCAGTCGGATAACGTTCTTTGTCGAATTAAAAAAACGAACGGAATCCGTTGTGGCAAATTGCCCCGTAGAATGTTATATCGATATATTGTTAATCCGGTTGAGCACGGCCAGATGGCTTTGCGATAATTGTTGTTCCAGAAGCTTGGCGCCATACGTGAGATAGCAAATTCGGTTCTTCTTGTCTATTTTCTTTATGTACTGGATATTCAGGCACACCGATCGGCCAATTCGGATGAGATTGGGCGATGCCAATGCTGCGAATACTTTGTTGATGGTTCCGGACACAGAATAACAAGCGCCGTCGAGTACATATACATTCGTATGCCGTAATGTGGCATTCAGGCATACCACTTCTTTGGGATTAATGAAAACCAAGCCGGATTGAGTAAGCAGTTTGACTTTATTTTCCGGCTCATTTTGGTGCATAAACAGTTCAACTTTTTGTGCCGAATGGATTTGTTCCATTCGTATGTGATATTTTCGGATGATGGTTGCTAAACTGTCCGGGCCAAAGGGTTTGGTCAGAAAATCGAGAGGTTGGACTTCCAGTGCGTCGTAAGCATAGTGCAGGTGGGCTGTTGTAAATACAATTTGGGCGAGTGGTGTATAACGCTGAATGGTTTGTGCAACCTGCAAGCCGTTTTTCCCTGGCATATCAATGTCGAGAAAAACTAAGTTTGGATATTTTTCTTCGATCAATCTCGATGCTTCCTCGGCCAGCGTGGTTGTAGCAATTACCTCGATTTCTTTGTAGGCCCGCAAATACAATTCCAGCAGTTTAATCGCTTCCGGATCGTCGTCAACAATGATTGCAGTTAATTTCTCGCTCATGGCTAAAATAGGTTTGATGCAATTAATGACTTGATTTGTTTTCTGGAAAATTCAAGATCGATATCGTTTCCATTTACAACCAGAGTGCAAACATTTTTATTGCGGTCGATTTCTCGAAGATACTTCGGATTGATCAGGTAGCCTCTGTTTATTCGGACAAAGTTGTACGGTGAAAGCAACTCTTCAGCTTTTAGCAGGGTGATGGAGGCTAATTCAACACTGCCGTCATTGAGGTGAACGTCAGTGTATTGTCGCTCAGATTTGCAGTAAACAATCTGATCCGGGTTTGCCAGCACATAGCTGTTCCTGGAATTAATCCGGATCCGGGTTTCCCCGGGGGATTTTTCTAGAATTTTGTTTAGCCTGCTTTGTAACTGATTCTGTTTTCGCTCCTGAAACTTATTGATAATCTGCTGTAATTTCTCTATCCCGAAAGGTTTGAGAAGGAAATCGTATATTCCGTGTTTGATCGCCTTCAGGGCATCGTTGCGGTCTTCGCTTGTCAATACAACCGATGTTTCAAGATTATTGTCTTTTAGAATTTCAAGACAATTGGGAAGGCAGATGTCGGCCAGTTTGCTGTCGACGAAAATGGCGTCGGGGACAATCTCTATGATTTTGTATATGGTTTCGTCGTGATCTTTTGCATAATCGGTAAATAATATTTCCTGCATTGTCAGCAGTTGTTCTTGCAATTGGTTCCGAAACAATTCCTGACTATCAGCAATTAGTATCCTAAGCTTTGCTTTTTTCATATTATCCTGTTATTCCCCCCAATTTAAACTAAAGATAATAAGAAACAGTTCTAACGACTTTTTGTATTTACACTTTTTTATTGTAAGCCCCCTGGCATCTGCATCTTTTCCGGATTGAGAAAGCCGAGTACTTTGCGGCAAAAAAAAACATGACACTTCAGGAAAAAAAGACACGGATGCTTTCCCTGATTGATAACTGGAAAGAGAGCGGCATGAGCCAGG
>JAJUGZ010000133.1 GCA_029265715.1 Bacteroidota bacterium | reverse complement strand
GTCCATTAATCAACAAAAAATAACATAAAACACTGATTATGTGTGCTTTATAAAAAAACAACAAGAAGCATGGCCCAGCCTTAGGCAACAAAGACGTCAACTATAGACAGAGAAAAAGGGGTTTTTAGAGATGCCCTAAAGAAATTAAAAAGAGATTGAGGAAACAATTATTGAATTTATATATTTAGATACATACGATACTAACCTTTTAAGAGATGAAGATACATGAATACCAAGCCAGAGAGCTTTTTCGTCAATACGGAATTCCTGTGCCGGAAGACGTTTTGTGCCATACGATTGAAGAGGTTGAACAAGCGGCGCGGAAACTGAACCGCATGGTTGTTGTTAAAGCACAGGTACATGCCGGGGGCCGCGGTAAAGCCGGAGGCGTAAAGCTGGCGCGCACCATTGACGATGCTATTGCTGCCGGGAAAAAAATTCTGGGCATGGACATCAAAGGGTACACGGTTGAGAAAGTACTTGTGGCCGATGCCGTCGAAATTGACAAAGAATTTTATGTCGGGTTAATCAACGACCGGAACACCAAAAGCGTAACGCTCATGGCCAGCTCTGAAGGCGGCGTTGAAATTGAAGAAGTGGCAAAAAACAGTCCGGAGAAGATCATTAAACTATCAATCGACCCCTTGGTGGGATTGCTGGATTTTCAAGCCCGCGACATTGCCATGCAATTGTTTGGCAACATGCAGCATGTCCGCCAGGCAGTACCCATCCTGAAAAAATTATACAAACTTTATGTCGAAACAGATTCAAGCCTGGCCGAAATAAATCCACTGGTTTTAACCCCGGATGGCCAAGTTTATGCAATTGATGGGAAAATGAACTTTGACGACAATGCGCTTTTCCGTCAGCCCCAAATCCTAGCTTTGCGCGAACCAGACGAGGATGAGAAAAAAGAAATTGCGGCCAACGAGAAGGGCTTATCCTATATCAAACTCGACGGCGACATCGGATGTATGGTTAATGGCGCCGGATTGGCTATGGCAACCATAGACATGATTAAATTGTATGGCGGCTCTCCGGCAAATTTTCTGGACATCGGAGGTAGTTCGAACCCTCAAAAAGTAATTGACGCAATGACTATTTTACTTGGCGACTCCAATGTAAAAGCCGTAATGATTAACATTTTTGGAGGGATAACCCGTTGCGACGACGTGGCCAGGGGACTTATCAGCGCATTGAATGTGATCAAAACTGATATCCCGATTGTTGTCCGCCTTTCAGGAACCAATGCCGAAGAGGGCCTTACTCTTTTAAAACAGGCCGGGCTCCCAACAGTGGGTTCGATGAGCGAAGCAGCCCGGCAGGCCATTGAACTAAGCAAAGCATACGTACAAAAGTAATCCCCATTAACAAATCACCAACATTTTAGAAATGAGTATTCTGATAAATAAAAACACTAAACTCCTCGTTCAGGGAATTACCGGCCGCGATGGTCAATTTCATGCCAAACGCATGAAAGCATACGGAACAAATGTAGTTGCCGGGGTTTCACCGGGCAAGGGAGGCGAACAGATCGACGGGATTCCGGTTTTTAATTCGGTGGCCGAAGCCGTAAAAGCAACAGGCGCCGACACCTCTGTTATTTTTGTGCCTGCTAATTTTGCTGCCGATGCGATCCTTGAGGCGTCTTACGGCGGAATTAAGCTGGTTATCGCAATCAGTGAAGGCGTTCCCGTTCAGGATATGATCAAAGTGACGCCAATTTTGAAAAAAAATGGCACCAAACTGATTGGGCCTAACTGCCCCGGATTAATCACGCCGGAAGAGTCGTTGATCGGAATTTTACCGGGAATGATTTTTAAAAAAGGAAATATCGGTTTGATATCGCGAAGTGGCACGTTGACCTATGAAGTTGTAAACCAGCTAACCCTGAGCGACATGGGACAGACAACCTGTGTGGGAATTGGAGGAGACCCGATTGCCGGACTGTATTACATCGATCTGCTCGAAATGTATGAAAACGACCCCGAAACCAAAGCGATTGTGTTAATTGGTGAAATTGGCGGCGACGCCGAAGAACAGGCAGCCCAATACATCGCAGAAAAAATGACCAAGCCGGTTGTTGCCTTCATTGCCGGGCAAACGGCTCCTCCGGGGAAACGCATGGGACATGCCGGCGCCATTATTTCCAGCGGCTCAGGAACCGCCGAAGAAAAGATTGCAGCCTTTGCCAAAGCCGGAGTTCCCGTAGCCAAAGAACCGGCTGAAATACCACGCTTGCTTCAGGAAAAGCTTGCATTTGCAACGAGATAGAAAGATATCAGGGAACAATGCATAAAAACCGCTGGAAAATCTGGAACCACAAAAGCTATAAACACAAGATTATCAGACACATGCCAATAAAATAATATGCTTTTGGACTGAAGGACCGGTATACTTTTAGATTGAAAGAACATTTTATACTCATGCTGAGATAATTGCTCAAACAATTAACGCTTTTCAGTAACCTCTTTCAACCGGTCCATTCTTTTTTGCAAACTAATTTTTATCTGTTTTTTCAGGTTTATCAATAAATCCGGAATAAGTAATTGGCTGGCGATGTATAAACGAAATCATCAATGTCGCAAACCCATCGACACCAACAGTCATATAAATATCATTGTGCTCGTCTTTCTCCGGGATACTCATCCTGATCTGGTAAATTTTCTTCTTTTCGTTGTACTTATAATCAATTTCTTCGGCATTAGCATCAAATTTTATCCCTCCCTCGGCGCCATACTCAACCTTATAGGCTACGCCATAATACGGTAAAAAAGCTTTTACATGATTATTTTCGATTTCGAGATCGTAAATTGATGTTAAATCAAACCGCGCACCACCCATTGAGGTTGCCGAATTAGCGACAAACCGGAAATTCCGGCTCTCGATCAACTCTTTTACTTCCTGCCTTCGCTGATCTTTTTTTGTGATGAGTTTTTGTGCCCGAGCCGGGATGCAGGCTATCAGAATGGCCACCAGCACAAACATAACAAATTGTTTCATAGCGTCTGTTTTTTTATGTTTCTGCCACAAAAATCGTACGAAAAATTACATACAGAGTTCCAGATCTGAACCAACTGTTTTTCTGACGGACAAACAAAAAACAAGAGGAAAAAATCTACCGCAACCGCCCGACATGTTCCCCAATAATAATCAACGCTGGCATTGGTGGCTTTTCGGAAGACAACAATGCGCCAACCCCGCCCAAAGAAGTTTCAAAAGCTTGTTGCCTAGGCTGAGAGACCCGGCACAAAATCTGAACAGAAACATCCGCAGCAATACCATTCTCAACCAACGTGGTTGCTAAATGAATTAGTTTATTTAGCCCCATGTACATGATTATCGGCGATCCCGATTTCAACACAGACACAAACGAATCCAAGTCGCAAAACTCACCTTCACAATAATGACCAGTGCCGAATAAAACCGTGCTGTTTTTTCCGCGCTGAGTCAGAGGGATGCCAAAGATTGAAGCAGCGCCCAAAGCCGAAGTAATTCCCGGCACGACTTCGTAGTTCAAGTTGTTTTTTTTGCAAAACCGGATTTCTTCAGCTCCCCGTCCAAAAATCATCGGATCGCCGGATTTGAGCCTGACGATTATTCTTCCCCTCGCGGCCAAATCCAAAATCAGCTGGTTAATCTGATCCTGCCGTTCCGACTGATCCTGCCCATCGTGGTAAACTTTCCCCACATAAATGCATTGTGCATCAGTACGTGCCAGCCTCAGAATTTCTTCGCTTACCAGCGCATCGTACAAAATATAATCGGCTTGCTGAATCAGCTTCAACGCTTTCAGGGTTAATAACTCCGGATCGCCGGGTCCTGCTCCGACAATCGCAACGAGATGAGCCATAATTCTGTTTTTAAAGGATTAACCACCGGCACAAAACGTTGATTTGTCCTGCACCTTACTTTTCCCAATGGATGTTACAGGGTATTTAAATAATCCATCGGACTGGGATATTTGAACCGATAATGAAGCAACCCGATTAGTTTGCTGCTGTCAACAACTTTATAACCGATCATTTTTTTTGAGAATTCAGGAGTTGGCAAGCCTGACACCAGTGAAGCCTTCTCATAAAACTCTTTTTTAGTCGGATGAACCGGACAACAGGCATTCAGCACTTCTCCCCAAATATTCCGATCAATAATTCCGGCAATAATTGAAATGCAATCATCCCGATGAATTAAATTTACCAGCGTGTTTTCGGCAACTGACTGTCTGGGTTTCAACAGAAAGCGGGCCGGATTCCGTTCGGCTCCAATCAGGCCTCCAAACCGGATCACCGTTGTTTGAAATCCGGGCTGTTCCCGCAACAGGTTTTCGGCCAGCAACAGCGCTTTCCCACTGTTTTTTTCAGGAACCGGCACATCATCTTCCCGAACAATGCGAAAATCATTCGAATAAACCGAAGTCGATGAAATAAAAATTACCTTTTGAACCGAGTTCTGTATAATCTCGGGAATCAGCCTCCGGATCTGGAAATAAAAAATGTCCTCGATCCCTTCAACCCGGCGAGGTGGAATGGAGATGACTAGAACGTCGGTTTCAAAAAACGCAGGATCATCAACAACAACTCGTTCTGGTTTCAGAACAACCCGGTATGGACGTATTCCGGAGTTGCGCAAAATCCGCTTCCCAGAAAAACGCGTTACCGAGCCTTTTACGTTGAACCCATTTTCCAATAAGCTTTTTCCCAATGCGAGCCCGAGCCATCCGCATCCCAAAATGGAAACCGTTTGCCGGCTGTTTTTTATTCCAATATCCTGAGCCCGGTTAATAATCAAGGAAAAAAGTTGAATGACGTTCATTTTCTTCCTTCTTTTCGCGCTCAAGCCGATCGACCGCATATTTTACAAACGACAGCTCTTCTTCTTCCGGCGAAACCCATACTTTATTGGGGAAAACCTTCCAGGCAGTTCGCGCGGTGCTGTTTTCGGCAGCCAGAACAGGCGCGTTGGGCTGTGGAAAATTGCCGGCTGCTTTGTAGTCTTCAATAGCCGTTGGACTGAAAAACAGGTAAGCATCGTACATGCCGCTGACAAATCGTTCGACGGGCGTATTTTTATAAACTTCCACTTCGTTGTATTGCAGGTTGCTATTTCGCCACAACGAGGTAAGTTCAGTATGTAATTTATTTCCTCTCAAAAATATAACCGATTCTCCCTCATTATTTTCAGAAACCAAATCAGCCAATGCTTTTTGGTCATTATAAGAGGAGATATGAATCGGTAATCCCAACCGATAAAGCACTTCGGCCTGTTTTTCCGACCAGCAGAATATACTATCGGTTTGGGTAATCCCGATAAAATTTCGAAACCGGTACAACCAATGAGCCGAATAAACACTGGTTACAACCCACTGTTTCTGTTTACGGGCCATGGTGTTGAAAAAGGGCAAGTTCGGTTTTTTATAAACGATCCGGCGAAATGTTTGTTCGTTAAACTCAATTTGCTGTTTACGCAACCATTGGCGGGTTGCTCGCGATAATTTCCTTCCAATAAACAATACGGGCGATTCCATGTTTTTTAATGTTTAAATTGTTTTCCTTCTTTGGTTTCAAGCACATACGCTTTCCGGATTACAAAATCGCCGAACCGCTCGCCCTCCTGCCTGTTGTACGCATAGTCGGCAATAATCGGGCGCAGTTCATCCAAGATTTCGTTTTCAGTCAGCGTTTCTTTGTAGAGCGTATTCAGGCGGGTACCGTTAAAGTTTCCGCCGAGATACAGATTATAGTGTCCTTCTGATTTTCCGATCAACCCGATTTCAGCCAGATAAGGGCGGCCGCAACCATTGGGACAACCGGTCATCCGGATTATAATCTCTTCGTTAAAAAGATCGTATTCTTGAAGTATCTCTTCAATTTTTGTGATCAGCAATGGCAAATATCTTTCGGCCTCGGCAAACGCCAAACCACAGGTATTCAAAGCAACGCATGCGATTGAATTTTGTCTCAGCCCGGATAACTGATCCGACGATACCTGGTACTTTTTCAACAGCTCGTTCACGCGCCTTTTACCTTCGGCAGATGTATTGGCCAAAATCAGGTTTTGGTTGCCCGTCAGTATAAATTGACCATCAAACGATTCTGCAATCTCACGCAAGGCTGATTTCAACCGGAAGTCTCCGGCATCGCGCACCCGGCCCCCTTCGACAAACAGCGACAAGCTCCATTTCCCATCGCCTCCCTGTTTCCATCCCAACTGGTCGCCATTGCGCGTGAACCTGAACGGGCGCGCTTCCTGAAGTTCATATCCCAGATATTTGTGCAACTCAGCCTTGAACCAATCCAATCCCCGATCATCAATGGTATATTTCAGGCGGGCGCGTTTTCGGTTTTTCCGATCGCCGTTGTCGCGTTGTACCAGAACAATCTTTTCGGCTACCTGAACCACCTGTTCCGGAAGGCAAAATCCGATCACATCGCCTAATCTCGGATATGTTTCAGGCATTCCGAAAGTCGATCCCATTCCCCCGCCAACGGTCACATTATACCCCACAATCCGATTACTCTCAACAATAGCGATAAAACCCAAATCCTGCGAGAAGATATCGGTATCGTTGTATGGAGGAACAGCCACGGCAATTTTAAACTTGCGCGGCAAATAGCGATCGCCGTATATTGGTTCTATATCTTTCTTGCTATCAGCGATCAACTTCTGATCGAGCCAAATTTCATGATAAGCAGTTGTAGATGGCAACAAATGTTCGCTAATCGCCTTTGCTTTTTCATAAACTTCGCGATGCAAATCCGACTCTGCCGGATTGGGATGGCTCATCACATTCCGGTTCACATCACCACAGGCAGCAATGGTATCCAGCAGAACCTCGTTTATTCCCTGAATAGTCTTTTTTAAATTCCACTTTATGACCCCATGTAATTGAAAAGCCTGGCGGGTAGTCAGCTTTAATGTCCCGTTGGCATATTGATCTGAAAGACGATCGAGCTGCAACCATTGTTCCGGGGTGGCAATTCCTCCGGGCAGCCGGACCCGTATCAAAAAAGAATAAGCAGGCTCCAGTTTTTGGCGTTTACGCTCTTTGTCTAAATCGCGGTCCTGCTGCTGGTACATCCCATGAAATTTTGATAATTGTGTATCAGCCGGGGCAATCGCCCCAGTCACCGGATCGGACAGACTTTCGAGCAGGGTACCACGCAAAAAGTTGCTTTCGTATTTAATTCTTTCAACCTCAGAAAATTCGTTCCAATTTATTGAGTCATCCATAACATCAGTTTTTATACGAATGATTCAGTAAGTATTTATACCACCAAGATACGTTTTAATACTTACTTTATACATTCAAATCCAAATTTTGTTTACCTCTTTTAATATATTTAACACATGCCTGATTTTTAATATACATCCATCTGGTAGCGATGCTGTTTTTTCAATTGTTTTAAATAGTCTCCGGCTTTTCTCAGGCTCAATCCGCCCTGCGTTGCGATAATCTCAACCAGAGCCTTTTGTACATCGCGCGCCATATTCCTCATGTCGCCACACAGATACAAGCTTGCTCCATTTTGTAGCCAGCTATAAATTTCTTCCTGGTGCTCAATCAACCGGTGCTGAACATAGATTTTTTCGTCCTGATCACGGGAAAAAGCCAGATCTAGTTTTTCCAGATACCCGTTTTTTAGCAGTTTCTGCCACTCAACCTGATACAAAAAATCGGATTGAAACCGCCTTTCACCAAAAAAAAGCCAGGTTTTGCCTTTCATTCCGGCGGCTTCGCGATGCTGAAGAAATGCGCGAAATGGAGCAATGCCCGTTCCTGCGCCTATCATGATAATAGGAGTCTCTTCGTGTCTTGGTAATTTAAAGGCTGGATTTTTTTCAATAAAAACCGCAATCTTTCCGTCAACCTCAATCCGGTCGGCCAGATAAGTAGAACAGGCGCCAAACCGGATCCGGCCTTTATTATTGTAACGAACTGCCGACACCGTAATATGGACCTCATTCCCAACAGCAGCCTGGCTGGATGAAACAGAATACAATCTGGGTGGCAGATTTCGCAGCACATCGACAAATTGCCTGGCAGTCCAGTCATAAGGAAATTCTTCGAGTAAATCGAGAACATCGTGACCATACAAATATTTATCCAGTAACGCTTCATTCTCGAGTATGACAGCAACATCTCTGATACCACTAAGCTCGGCATAGCTTTTAATAACTTCCTTTGTCAGAAGTGTTATTTCCAAATGGTTCAGCAATGCTTCGCGCAAAGAAATGTTGCCCTCGCGAACCGATACCATTTCTTCGGGATTGAAGTTCCCTTTCCTGAGAATTTCATCGACTAACAGTGGTGGATTATTAGCCAGAATACCAATTGCATCTCCCGGCTCGTAAGTCAGCCCGGAACCTTCCAAAGAAAGCTCAACATGATATACTTCCTTGTTGGAACTGCGTCCTGTAATTCGAACCTTATCGGAAACTAGCGCATAAAACGGTTTTTTACGCGAGTATTCAACGGTTTCAGCTTGCACAGAGCTATTAATCGTAGAGGTTTCAACAGGCATTCTCGATTTCAAAACACTCAGTAAATTATCAATCCAGGCGTTGGCCGCATCTTCAAAATCAACATCTAATTTTTCAAGGGGCAATAAGGCCGTCGCCCCGTTTTTTACAAATGCCTGATCAATATCAATTCCGGTTTGGCAAAACAACTTATAACTGCGGTCGCCAAGAGCCAGAACGGCATAATTCAACCCATTTAGTTTAGGCGCTTTAGGACCTGTAATAAATGTGTGAAAATCTTCGGCCATCATCGGGGGCTCACCTTCCCCATGCGTGCTCACGACCAATGCAACCAGCTTTTCCGACGAGATTTGTTTCGGTTTGTAATCTTCAAGCGACTCTGTTTTCACTTCAATGCCCGCGTACTTTGCTTTTTGCGAAAGCTTTTCTGCAATAGCACGACTTCTCCCGGTATGGGTTCCATAAAGAACAGTCAATTTTTGCTTGCGAACAACCTCTGCGGCTGACAATTCAGCTACTGGATCCAAAATTGGAGATTTCCCCTCCAAATTCAACGATAATCCCTGCAAATAACCGTTCAACCAGACAAGCTGATCGAGCCGGATGCCTTCGATCAGATCGGCTAACGCGTTTATTTGCTTTTCATTTAATGGATTTAATTTTGATGTCATCGGTTATTTATTTCATCTGTATAAATTTTCAAAGTTGTTTCTTACAATTTTCGTATCTATTTCTGTTTTTCAAAATGGTTTTTCAACGAGATGGAATAGCCATTTATACATTTCCGGTTGGTATAAGCTTCAACTTTTATGGCTATTTCATCTGTATAAATTTTCAATGTAGGTTCGTACAATTTTCGTAACAGTGTTCGCTTTTCAAGCTGAATCCCAACGGATGGAATAGCCATTTATACATTTTCGGTTTGTATGAGCGATGGCTCTTATGGCTAT
>JAJUGZ010000002.1 GCA_029265715.1 Bacteroidota bacterium | reverse complement strand
TTCACCGCATCATCCTTGCAAACAAAACTTGCATTTTGAAGGGGGGGTGACTTTTGAAATAAAAACAATAATGACTGACTACCAGAAAATTAGAAGACAATATCTTCAGAATTTTAGATTAGTCGGATAATAGTGATTTTATATTTTTTACAAAATAAAAAGCCGCTCCTTTGGTTGGAAGGAACGGGCTTGAATATATTATAGATCAACGCATAACCTTCCCGTTTAGCTGCCTGCGGCCTCAATCACGAGAAGAATAATATGGTTGACAATTGTGCTCATTTGCGACAGCAAAGCTAACGCAGGGGACTCTTCACTGAGCTCATAGCTGTAAATCGTTAAGCTTTGTTAAGGATAACTTAACAAAGCCCCGCATCCGGCAAATTTTGTATTTTAGTACAAAAATTAGCCGCGATGGACAAAAACGAAATAGGCCTGCGAATAGAAAATTTAAGAAACGAGCTCAACCGGCACAACCACAATTACTATGTACTGAACCATCCGGTAATCAGCGACTTTGAATTTGACCAGCTCCTGAAAGAGTTGGAAAAACTGGAGCGTGAAAATCCGGAATTTTTCGATCCAAACTCGCCCACCCAGCGCGTTGGCAGCGATCTGACCAAAGAATTTGAACAGGTAAAACACCAATACGCGATGCTGTCGCTGTCGAACACATACTCGGAAGGCGAGTTGCGCGATTTCGACCAACGCATCCGGAAACAGACCGACCAGGCATTTGAATACGTCTGTGAACTAAAGTACGATGGAACATCCATCAGCCTGCGCTATAAAAACGGAAGGCTCGAGCGGGCCATCACCCGGGGCGACGGTGTTCAAGGCGACGATGTAACTGCCAACGTCCGCACCATCCGGAGCATTCCGCTTGTTTTGCACGGGAATGATTATCCGGATGAATTTGAAATCAGGGGAGAAATTTTACTACCTTGGGCCGAGTTTGACCGATTGAACACAGAACGCGAACAAGCCGAAGAACCCCTGTTTGCCAATCCGCGCAACGCAGCTTCCGGAACACTCAAACTGCAAAACCCGGCCGAAGTGGCCAAACGCAAACTCGACGCTTACTTTTATTATCTGCTGGGCCCGAAATTGCCATGCGACGGCCATTTCGAAAACCTTCAGAAAGCCCAAAACTGGGGCTTTAAAATTTCGCCAGATACCGAAAAATGCGCCAACATCGGCGAAGTAATTACTTTTATTAAAAAGTGGGACGAAAAACGGCACGAACTCCCGGTAGCTACTGATGGCGTTGTGGTTAAAGTGAATTCGCTTCCCCTGCAAAGTTTTCTTGGAACTACGGCCAAATCGCCGCGCTGGGCTGTAGCCTATAAATTTAAAGCAGAACAAGCCGCCACCACATTACTTTCGGTGTCTTATCAGGTCGGACGAACCGGCGCTGTGACGCCCGTGGCCAACCTCGAACCGGTTTTGCTGGCCGGGACCACTGTAAAAAGGGCATCGCTTCACAATGCCGACATTATAAAAAACCTCGACTTGCATGTGGGCGATACCGTTTTTGTGGAAAAAGGCGGAGAAATCATCCCGAAAATTGTTGGCGCCGACGCCGCATCGCGCCACCCGATGGCCCTGCCAGTCGATTTCATTAAAGTTTGTCCGGAATGTGGAACGGCGCTGATCCGCAAAGAAGGCGAAGCTGCCCATTACTGCCCGAATGAAGATGGCTGCCCGCCCCAAATCAAAGGCAAGATGGAACACTTCATCAGCCGGAAAGCCATGAATATCGACGGGCTGGGCGAAGAAACCATTGATTTGCTTTTCTCGGAAGGCCTGGTCCGCAATGTAGCCGATCTGTATGACCTAAAAAAAGAACAAATCAGCCGGTTGGAACGCATGGGGGATAAATCGTCCGAGCGCATTCTCCGAAGCTTAGACGAATCGCGGTCGGTTCCGTTTGAGCGGGTCCTGTTTGCATTGGGCATCCGGTATGTAGGCGAAACCGTTGCCAAAATATTGGCCAACCGGTTAATTTCAATCGACGCAATCAGCCGGGCAACGTTGGAAGAACTGACAGCCATTGATGAAATAGGCGAACGGATTGCCGAAAGTGTCCGGAGTTATTTTCAAAACGAATATCATTTAAAACTGATTGAACGTTTGAAAGAAAAAGGGATTCAGTTTAAACTGGACGAAACCAGCCTGGCAACGCGCTCCGAGAAACTGAACGGTCTTTCAATCATCATTTCAGGCACTTTCGAAAAATATTCGCGCGACGACCTGAAAAAGATGATCGAACAAAACGGAGGTAAAAACGTAAGCTCTATATCGAAAAACACCAATTATTTACTGGCTGGCAGCAATATTGGGCCCAGCAAACTAGACAAAGCAACCAAACTGAATATTCCGATTATTTCTGAGGATGAGTTCTTGGCTATGATTGGCGACTGATTATAAATTAAAATTTGAAAGGTATTTTTGATTTCAATCTAAAACTTTCAAATTAAAAAACCACTACAAAACAAACAAATTGTTATTTTTGCCCTGAATTTATGAATGCAAAAACAAAAATCGCGCACAGGGTTTTGAACCAAAGGGTTCTGGCTGCTGACAGACAAAAGAAAGTTCATAATTTCGATACAGTGAAACATGTCGGGCTGCTATGGAGTTTTGAGCAAAAAGAAGTTTTTGAGCAATTCCGTTCTTTCCTGAGAAAAAAGGGAATCGCAGTTGAAAGTCTTTGCTATTTACTAAAGCTCGAGCAGGAACAACCAGACCCGGTGTTCTTTACAAAAAAAGATACAACATGGCTTGGTTTTCCAAAGAAAGAAGAAGTTATTCGGTTTAGCGAGAAGAAATTCGACATGCTGATCGACCTGACAATCAAAAAGCAGTTTCCGCTTACAGTAGTCTGCGCCCTGTCGCCAGCAGAATTTAAAGTTGGTTATGCCGGCGGCGAATACAACTATTACGATGTATCGATTGATGTTCATGAAAAACCCGAGCCCGATTATTTGATGGAGCAGATTGTTTATTATATCACACGGATTAATAAAATTCAGGAAGAATGACAAATCCTTTCACCGGAGCAGGGGTAGCACTGATTACCCCTTTTCATGCAGACAAAAGCATTGACTTCGATGCCCTCGGGAACTTAATTGAAAACCAGATCAACGGGGGTATGGATTATTTGGTGGCACTCGGCACAACTGCCGAAACTCCGACTTTGTCGGACAGTGAAAAACAAGAAATTACAGAATTTATAAAGAAGAAAAATGCGGGCCGCCTGCCCTTAATGATCGGCATGGGGGGAAATGACCCGGTAAAAGTTGTCGAATCAATCCGGAAAACCAATTTCGACGGAATTGATGCCATCCTTTCGGTTACTCCGTATTATAACCGGCCATCACAGGAAGGTTTATTTCAGCATTTCAAAATGATTGTTGAAGCTAGCCCGGTTCCGGTGATTTTATACAATGTGCCGGGGCGTACCGGCGTAAACATGGAAGCTGATACCACCCTCCGGATTGCCCGCCTTTCGGAAAAAGTGATTGGTATTAAAGAAGCGTCGGGCGATTTAAGCCAGTTTGCCCGTATGATTAAATATGCGCCGGAACACTTCAAAGTCATTTCCGGAGACGATGCTCTGACATTTCCGTCGGTTGTACTCGGGGCTGTCGGCGTAATTTCGGTAATTGCCAATGCCCTGCCTGAAAAACTCAGCAACCTGACCCATGCGGCGCTCAACGGGAAAAATGACGAAGCAGCACAACTACACCTGCAATTGGCTGAGATACTTAAACTGATTTTTAAAGAAGGAAACCCGGCCGGCATCAAAGCATTAATGGAAATGATGGGGACCGCTCAAAATTATTTGCGTCTCCCGCTGGTGCCGGTTTCTCAAGCAACCTACGAACTGATTGGCAAAGAGCTTAAAACGCTAAGCTAAAGAGCAAATACATTGCAATACCCCAGAAATGCTTTATCGACCGCATGGCACTAAAGCGTTTCTGGGTTCAGGTCGCTACAGGAAAAATAAAAAAGCTACCCCTTTGGATAGCTTTCAAAATCATATTATAAAATCCTAATATTCTTCTTCGTCAAAAAAGAAATCATCTTTGCTCGGATAATCCGGCCAGATGTCTTCAATGCTCTCGTAAATCTCACCTTCATCTTCAATTTCCTGAAGGTTTTCAATCACCTCAAGAGGCGCCCCGCTACGAATTGCAAAGTCAATTAACTCGTCTTTAGTTGCTGGCCAGGGGGCATCTTCCAACTTTGATGCTAATTCTAGAGTCCAGTACATAGTGTTAGTTATTATGGGGTTCTACGTTTTTTATTATGTCCTGCGAATATAACAAAAAAACTTATCTTCCAAATAAAAAAATAATTAATCGTTTTTCTTCGGAATCCATAGTGTTTCCGGGATGTTTCGATCGGTCGAAAGCTTTCGCGAAAGCACAAAAAGATAGTCGGAAAGCCTGTTAATGAATTTGATAAGATTATTGTTTATTTCTACGGATTCGGCAAGTTCAACAATTCGGCGTTCTGCCCGGCGACAAACGGTGCGCGCCACATGACAGTAGGCACCCTCCGGACTTCCGGATGGCAATATAAAGCTGTTTAACCGGGGTAAAACCGTGAACATTTGGTCCATTTCTTTCTCTAACATTTCAATATCCTCGTCCTTGCAGGGAAGTTGTTCCTTAATCATCCCGGCCGAAGCATCGCTGGCCAGATGAGCCCCGATAACAAACAAAATTTCCTGAATGGTTGTTAGAACCGATTGGGTGTGCGGATCGATCTCGAACGAGCGAACAACGCCAATGCAAGAGTTTAGTTCATCGATCGTTCCATAAGCCTCCAGCCGGCTGTCGTATTTCTTTACCCTCGTACCCCCAATCAGGCCGGTGGTCCCATCATCGCCGGTTTTAGTATAAATACGGATTTCTTTGTTCATCTAATTATATTTTCGGATTCGGATTTATTTGATCTGATTCTATTTCACCATCTTTCAACCGAATAATCCGGTGGGCATGCATGGCAATATCTTCTTCGTGTGTAACCACAATCAGGGTATTTCCTTTTTCATGGATATCGGCAAATAACCGCATAATTTCTTCCGAAATTTTAGAATCAAGGTTCCCGGTTGGCTCGTCGGCCAACACAATTGATGGCGTATTTACCAAGGCCCGCGCTACCGCCACACGTTGCCGTTGCCCTCCGGACAGCTCGTTTGGCTTGTGCTCAATGCGGTCGGCCAGACCTACCTCGGCCAGGATTTTCTCTGCCCGCACCATTCGTTCCTGTTTCCGGACCCCGGCATATACCAGTGGCAGCATCACGTTTTCCAGAGCTGTGTTTCGGGGCAGCAAATTGAAAGTCTGAAAAATGAACCCGATTTCTTTATTGCGGATCTCTGCCAGCTCATCGTCAGACAAATGGCTGACATCCTGTCCGTTCAGCCAGTAGTGCCCACTCGTCGGGGTGTCCAGACAGCCCAGCACATTCATCAGAGTTGACTTACCAGAACCGGAAGCCCCCATTATCGCGACATACTCACCTTTGTTGATGGTCAATGAAACAGAACGCAATGCCCGGACAATCTGTGTCCCAACCTTGTAGTTCTTAACGATATTTGAAAGTTTAATTACTGGTTCCATTGTTTTTGTTTTAATGTCGGAGTATGAGTTGGCTTTTGTCTGCAACCATTACAAAACAGAAGGTAAAATAACAAAATTGAAATGATAACGCCCAAAAATAAATGGGCCACCATTTTTTTATCTTTGCCGTATGTCAGAAATTCTGGAACAAGACATAAAATTTTTACCAGGCGTTGGCCCCAAACGGGCCGAGCTGCTAAAAAAAGAGCTGGACATCGAAACGTTCAGGGACTTGTTGTATTATTTCCCGTACAAATACATCGACCGGACTAAATTCTACCGGATCTCGGAAGTAAACAACAATGTTTCCTATATTCAGCTGAAAGGGATAATCCGACATTTCGAACTGGTTGGAGAAAAAAACAAACAACGGTTGGTTGCCCAATTTCAGGACGAATCGGGCATAATGGAGCTGGTTTGGTTTCAGGGGATCAAATGGGTGCGCGAAAATGTCCGGACCAATACACCCTATGTGATTTTCGGAAAACCTTCGATTTTTAATCACCGGGCCAGCATGATCCATCCGGAACTGGAACCGGCCGATTCTCAAAATTTCCGAACCGGCGTATTTCAGGCTTTTTACAATACAACCGAAAACCTGAAAAAGAAATTCATTACCAGCAAAATCATCAATGGGCTTCAATTCAATCTGGCACAGGCGATAGACGGAAAAATTTACGAGACACTCCCCTCCTATCTCATCGCCAAACTTAAATTAATGCCCCTGAAAGAAGCCTTAAAACAAGTACATTTCCCCGAAAACCCGACCAAATTACGGGCTGCCCAATTCCGGCTTAAATTCGAAGAACTTTTCTACATCCAGCTCAAAATATTAAGTCTGAAGCATCAGCGCGAAGAACGTTTTAAAGGCTTCCGTTTCACCCACGTGGGGTACAACCTGAATACCTTTTACGAAAAACATCTGCCTTTCGAACTGACCGGCGCCCAAAAAAAAGTTATCCGGGAAATCAGGCGCGACATGGGCTCCGGGCGACAAATGAACCGATTGCTCCAGGGAGATGTGGGCAGCGGCAAAACCTTAGTGGCCCTGATGACGGCCCTGATCGCATTCGACAACGGGTTTCAGGTTTGCCTGATGGCGCCTACCGAAATCCTGGCCAGCCAGCATTATATCAACATCCGAAAAATGACTGAGGGGCTGGGCATCACGGTCTCGTTGCTGACCGGCTCGACCAAAACAGCCGAACGCCGCACCATTCATGCCGGACTTGCCGACGGAAGCCTTCAATTACTTGTCGGGACCCATGCCCTGATTGAAGACACCGTCAACTTCCGGAACCTGGGATTGGTGATTATCGACGAGCAACACCGCTTTGGTGTGGCACAACGGGCCAAATTGTGGCAAAAGAACGATACAATTCCACCGCATGTGCTGGTGATGACTGCCACTCCGATTCCGCGAACACTGGCCATGACGGTTTACGGCGACCTGGATGTTTCGGTCATCGACGAATTACCCCCGGGCCGGAAACCAATCCAAACGGCACATTTTTTCGAAAACCGGCGCAAACAGGTGTACGAATTTATCAGGGAACAGGTCAATGCCGGCCGGCAAATTTATATTGTATATCCGCTGATCAGCGAATCGGAAAAATCGGACTATAAAAACCTGGAAGCTGGGTATGAACTGATGCGCGAAGTGTTTCCGCGGTATAAAATCAGCATGGTGCACGGCAAAATGAAACCGGCCGACAAAGACGCCGAGATGCAGCTTTTCAAAGAAGGCAAAACGCAGATTATGGTGGCAACCACCGTCATCGAGGTAGGCGTTGATGTGCCCAACGCCTCAGTCATGATTATTGAAAGCGCCGAACGGTTCGGGTTGTCTCAATTGCACCAGTTGCGCGGACGGGTTGGCCGTGGCGCATCACAATCGTATTGCATCCTGATGTCGTCGTACAAGATAAGCAACGAAAGCCGGAAGCGGCTGGAAACCATGGTCAGGACAAACGATGGTTTTGAAATTGCCGAAGTAGATATGCAACTGCGCGGACCCGGAGACATCGAAGGAACGCAGCAAAGCGGCATCGGTTTTAACCTGCGTATTGCCAACCTGGGGCGCGACGGCGAAATCCTGCAGCACGCGCGCAATACGGCATCCGACTTACTTGACGACGACCCACGTCTGGAAAAACACGAAAACCAGATATTGGTCTACCACCTTCGAAAATTGAAAAATACCGAATTTAGCTGGAGCTCGATCAGCTAACAAAAAAAAAAATCAGAAGGGCCCACCCGGCAACCGGACAGGCCCATCATTTTTTTGGAATTATAGAAAGAGTTAAGTTTTGCTATTCACTCAGGAACTCGTCCACATTAGCTGCAGCAATCTTTCCGGCTTCGATGGCTCGGACAACCAGACTGGCGCCACTTTCAACGTCGCCGGCAGCAAACACTTTGGCAACCGAGGTTTGCTTTTTTGCATTTACCTTCACGTTCCCTCTGGCATCGTATTCCAACCCAAGGCTATCGAGCAAACCACTGTGAACCGGCTGTGTAAAGCCCATTGAAAGCAGAACCAATTCAGCATCAACAATCTCGGTCGAACCAGGGACTTCGGTCATTACCCAACGTCCGGCTTCGTCTTTGCTCCATTCAACGGTAACCAGTTCGGCCTGTTTTACCTTGCCATTTTCTCCGATCAACCGTTTGGTCGACAAGCTCCAGCGACGTTCGCAACCTTCAAGGTGCGAGCTCGATGTCCGGAGCGTATTTGGCCAGTACGGCCACGGGTTGTTTTCTTCCCTTTTTTCGGCCGGTTTCGGTAAAATTTCGATCTGGGTCACGCTTTTCGCTTTCTGACGGATCGATGTACCGACACAGTCAGATCCGGTATCGCCGCCGCCAATCACCAATACATGTTTATCTTTTGCCAGAATGCGTTCTCCTTCGATATCAATCCCGGCAATCGCGCGGTTTTGCTGGGTCAGGAACTCCATGGCATAATAAACGCCTTCCAGTTCGCGGCCTTCAACCGGTAAATTACGGGGTGTTTCTGCTCCCATGGCCAACACAACAGCATCGAACTCGTTCAGCAATTCGTCTTTGGTGATATCCACGCCAACAGTCACATTGGGTTTAAAGATGATCCCTTCTGCAAGAAAAATATCCAACCGGCGGTCGATCACCGATTTGTTCAATTTAAAGTCGGGAATACCGAAACGGAGCAAACCTCCGATAGCCGGGTTCTTTTCGAATACGGTAACAGTATGTCCGGCCTGGTTCAGCAAGTCGGCTGCCGATAATCCGGCCGGGCCCGAACCTACAATCGCAACTTTCTTACCGGTACGGACCTCCGGAATACGTGGCTGAACGTATCCCAAATTGAACGCATGCTCAACGGTTGAGCATTCGTTTTCGCGGATAGTCACCGCTTCGTCGTGAATAGCCAATACGCACGATTTTTCGCAGGGAGCCGGACAAACACGACCGGTAAACTCCGGGAAGCTGTTGGTTGAGTTCAGGGTTTCGTATGCCTCTTTCCACTTTCCGCGGTAAACCAAATCCTGCCACTCCGGAATTTTACTCCCAACCGGGCATCCCCAGTGACAAAACGGGACGCCGCAGTCCATACAACGCGAAGCCTGCTCCTGGCGGTCTTTGTCGTCCAGCGTTTGTTCTACTTCGCCGTAATCATAAATTCGTTCATTCAGCGGACGGTAGCCACCAGTTTTCCGTCCTATTGTCATAAAACCTCTTGGATTTCCCATGATAATCTAAATTTTTCAGGTTAAACTTGCTTTAAATCCTACTCGTGACGCGCCGGATTGTCTTCTGTCAACAAAAGCTTTTTCTCCAGTTCGCGCAGCTTTAATTCTTCCAACACTTTCTTGTACTCGAACGGAATTACCTTCACGAACTTGGGCAGGTATTCGTCCCAGTTGGTAAGAATTTTGGCAGCAAGTGTACTCTGTGTATATAACAGGTGTTTGTTGATTAAATCCTGAAGTTCGACAATATCCGATTTGTCTTCAACAGGGCTTAGTTCAACAAGACCTTTGTTGCAATAGTAGTCGAAGTCGCCATTATTATCGAGCACGTAGGCAATACCGCCGCTCATACCGGCAGCAAAGTTACGTCCGGTAGTGCCCAACACAACCACACGTCCACCGGTCATATATTCGCAGCAGTGGTCGCCGGTACCTTCGATTACGGCCGAAGCCCCTGAGTTTCGCACAGCAAAACGTTCGCCGGCTACCCCCTTAATGTAAGCTTCTCCGGAAGTTGCACCATACAGCGAGGTATTTCCAACAATGATATTTTCTTCCGGTTTGAAGGTCGACCCAACCGGTGGAACTACAATAATGCGTCCTCCGGATAAACCTTTCCCAATGTAGTCGTTGCAATCGCCTTCCAAGCGGAAAGTCACCCCTTTTACTAAGAACGCACCAAAACTTTGCCCGGCAGTTCCGTAGAACGTGCAGTTAATTGTGTTGTCGGGCAAGCCTTCTTCTCCGTACCGTTTCGAAATTTCGCCGGAAAGCATCGCTCCGATGGTACGGTCAACGTTATTGATTGAAGCCGACAACCAAACTTTTTCCTTGCTCTTGATCGCTTTATTGGCCTCACGGATCAAGGTATGGTCCATGTGGTCTTCAATCGACTTGATATTCGGGAACGTGTTATGTATGTCGTATTTCTTTGCTTCTTCAGGCATATGGATAATACGCGAGAAGTCAACATTTTTCATTTTCCAGTTCGTCACATTCGGGTTAACTTCCAACAAATCGGCGCGCCCAACAATGTCTTCGAACTTGGTAAAGCCCATTTCGGCCAGGATTTCGCGAACTTCCTGCGCAACAAAGCGGAAGTAATTAATCACATATTCTGATTTACCGATGAAGCGTTTGCGCAGCTGCTCGTCCTGGGTCGCAATACCGGCCGGACACGTGTTTAGGTGACATTTACGCATCATGATACATCCGAGGGTAATCAGGGCAACTGTTGCAAAGCCAAACTCTTCACCGCCCAACAAGCCAAGTATCACCACATCGCGCCCATTTTTCAACTGACCGTCAACCTGTACTTTTACACGGCCGCGCAGGTTGTTCATCACCAGGGTTTGTTGTGTTTCGGCAATACCCAGTTCGATTGGCAAACCAGCGTATTTGATTGAGCTGGCCGGGCTGGCCCCCGTACCTCCTTCACATCCCGAAATGGTGATCAGATCGGAGAATGCTTTGGCCACACCGGCAGCGATGGTGCCTACCCCGTTTTCAGAAACCAGTTTCACCGAAACTTTCGCTCTCGGGTTGGTTACTTTCAGGTCGTAAATCAACTGTGCCAGGTCCTCGATCGAATAGATATCGTGATGAGGAGGCGGCGAAATCAGCGTAATTCCCGGCGTTGAGTGGCGCAATTTGGCAATGATCTGGTTGATTTTGAACCCAGGCAACTGACCGCCTTCACCCGGTTTTGCACCTTGGGCAATTTTAATCTGAAGCTCGTCGGCGTTGGTCAGGTAGTTGTTGGTTACCCCGAAACGGCCCGAGGCCACCTGCTTGATCGAACTGCGTTTATTGGTTGCAAAACGTTCGGCATCTTCGCCACCTTCACCGGTATTGCTTCGTCCGCCAATCGTATTCATGGCGACAGCCAAAGCCTCGTGCGCTTCTTTACTGATCGAACCGTACGACATCGCCCCGGTAACAAAGCGTTTCATGATAGATTCAACCGGTTCGACCTGAGAGATGTCAATCGGGTTCTTTTTATAATTCAAACAGCCGCGGATAAAACCAGGAGTCATGTTATCCTGATTTACCCGTTCGCTGAATTCTTTATATTTCGCATAATCATTCGTGCGGGTAGCCCATTGAAGTAACCCGATTGATTCCGGGTTCCAGGCATGGTGCTCGCCGTATTTTCGATAGTGATAAGTCCCAAAGCTGTCGAAACGGCCATTCATGCTCTGTTTTTTCCGTCCGAAAGCTTTTTCGTGGAACATGATGGCTTCTCTGCTGATTTCTTCGAAACCCACCCCGCTAAATTTGGAAACTGTTCCGGTGAAATATTTATCGATGATTTCTGTGCTTACACCGATCGCTTCAAATACCTGGGCGCCATGGTAACTCCGCAAGGTCGAGATACCCATCTTCGAGAAGATCTTCAGCAAGGCTTTGTCAATTGCCTTGATGTAGTTGTGACGGGCCTCGGCATATTCCATATTTACCTGCCCTTTGGTGATCAGTTCGTCGATTGCGGCAAAAGCCAGGTATGGGTTGATGATACTTGCGCCGTATCCCAGTAACATGGCAAAGTGTGAAACTTCTCGCGCCTCGCCGGTTTCGACCAGGATGCCGATCTGCATACGTTTCTGAGCCTTGATCAGGTGGTGATGTACAGCCGAAACTGCCAGCAACGATGGAATCGGGGCGTATTCTTCCGAAATATCACGGTCGGACAAAATGATGAAGTTGTTCTTATTATCAACTGCTTTTTCAGCTTTGTCCAGAATACTTTCCAACGCTTTTTTAAACCCTTCAGCCCCTTCCTTAACCGGGAATACCATCGGAATCGTCACATGACGGAACTCTTCGTAGTTCATCGTTTTGATCTTATTCAGGTCGGTATTGGTAATGATCGGGCTTTCGAATTTAATCAGCTTGCAATGTTCAGGAGTTTCGTCGAGAATATTGGAATGCAGCGAACCGATGTAGTTGGTCAGGTCCATCACCAGACCTTCGCGGATCGAGTCGATCGGCGGGTTGGTTACCTGTGCAAACACCTGGCGGAAATAGTTAAAGAAACGCTGCGGTTTATCCGAAAAACAGGCTAGTGGTGTATCATTACCCATCGAACTGGTTGGTTCCATCGCACCTTCCACCATCGGCTTAATGATCACTTCCATGTCTTCCTTCGAGTAACCAAAGGTATCGGCATATTTCTTAAAGTTCTCGCCCAAAGTTGACGAAACGCGCTGTTTTACCTTAATATCTTCCAGACATAAACGGTTTTCGCGCAGCCAGTTTGCATAGGGATTGCGCTGGCTCAGCTGTGCTTTTACTTCTTTATCCGGGATGATGATCCCTAATTTGGTATCGACCAAGAGGATTTTACCCGGACGCAGGCGGCCTTTTTCTTTAATTTCTTCCGGAGCAAATGTCTGAACACCAACTTCAGAGCCCATCACGATCAGATCGTTTTTGGTAATCACATAGCGCGACGGGCGCAAGCCGTTACGGTCGAGCGTACCGCCAATATAACGGCCATCGGAGAATACCATCGAAGCCGGGCCGTCCCATGGTTCCATAATCGTTGAATGGTATTCGTAGAACGCTTTCAGACTATCCGGGATCGGGTTTTTCGAGTTAAACGATTCCGGTATCATCATACACAAGGCATGCGGCATGGAGCGGCCTGTCAGGTGCAAGAACTCAAGCACGTTATCGAACGATGCCGAGTCTGATTTATTGGGTTCGATAATCGGGAACAACTTTTTCAGGTCGTCGCCGAAAATTTCTGATTTCAACAACGCTTCGCGGGCCTGCATCCACAACCGGTTGCCTTTTACGGTATTGATTTCGCCGTTGTGGGCCAGCATGCGGAAAGGCTGTGCCAAATCCCAGGTTGGGAACGTGTTGGTACTGAAACGGGAGTGTACCAGCGCGATGGCGCTCTTCATTTTGGGGTGCTGAAGGTCTTTGTAATACTCGCGGACCTGATCGGGGGTAAGCATCCCTTTATAAATAATCACTTTCGAAGAAAAACTCGGAAGATAGAAAGCCTCTTTCTGGGTCAAGGCCGAACTCCGTACTTCACGTTCAGCTTGTTTCCGGACCAGATATAATTTCTGTTCGAGGATGTCTTGCTCAAGATCAGCCTTTACATAAACCTGTTTGACAACGGGTTCAGTTAGTTTGGCGATTTCTCCCGGAGCGGAACTGTCTACTGCAACGTCGCGGTATTCAATCAACTCCAGGCCTTCCTGCTTGATGTATTTAGTCAGTACGTCCAGGCAAAAATCAGCTTCAGCGGGAATACGCGGAAGGAAGATTAAGCCGGTACCGTATTTGCCAGGCGCCGGAACGTTCACCTTTAAAACATCCTTGATGTACTCATCGGGTATTTGCATCAAAATACCAGCACCATCGCCAGTCTTGTTATCAGCACTGGTCGCACCACGATGGTCCATGTTCCGAAGAACTTCCAAACCCCTTTCGATAATGTCGTGTGATTTTTGGCCTTTGATATGGGCAACAAAACCAATCCCGCAATTATCATGCTCATTCGCCGGATCATATAATCCCTGCGCTTTTGGAAATCTTAATTGCATCATTTCTCTCTCTATATTGTTATTATTTCTTACATGCTGATAATCCGCCAATCAGCCAGCCTTTAATTGTCCTTCGTCCCTTTTTTTGAAAAGATTGTAAGTAAAAACCCCTAAATACTTACGAAGTGAAAGCAAAAGTAGTATTATTTGTATTAACGTCCAATCTATTACCATTAAATACAACAGGAAAACCGCGCTAAAAATTTCAAAATCTCCGGATATACTTTTATAAAAATTTGAAATAAAACAACTTACACACAAACACCAGCTTTTATAAACGTTGCAGCCCATCCAAAAGATAACGATTAATTAACAGATCAACTCTGGAAGCGAACTTAAACCACTACTGAAAACCAAGGATTTTCAGACTTTAATGAATAAATTCCGGAGATCAATCCATCTTTACTTTCAGATTGAAAGTAGGCTATTCAAAGCTTGCTCAACTTTTTCGAATCTAAACCCAGCTACAACACCGTCCATTTTCGACTCAATACGGTCCAGACAAAGGTTACCGACACTCCCCTCGTGTGTATGCTCAACCGTGCGGGTTGGTTCGTAAATTCCGGCGTTTATTTGCCCGCCAACCTGCTTATATGCATCACGGAATGGTACCCCGTCCAAAACAAGCCGGTTGACATCTTCAACGCTGAATACATATTTGTATCGGTCATCATCCAGAATATTCTGTCTGATAGTCATATTATCAATCGCAAAACCGGTAATCCGGATGCAGCTCATGAGTTCATCGAACGCCGGAAGAAAAACCTCTTTAATCAACTGCAAATCGCGAAAATAACCGCTTGGCAGATTGTTTACCATCAGGGTAATCTGAGTCGGGATAGCCTGGATACGGTTACAATGCGACCGAACCAACTCAAAAACATCCGGGTTCTTCTTATGCGGCATGATGCTCGAACCGGTCGTCAGTTCGTCGGGCAGGGCGACAAAACCAAAATTCTGGCTCATAAACAGGCAAACATCGTAAGCCAGACGCGAAATCGTAGCGGCAATCGATGCCATGGCAAAAGCAACGGTCTTTTCCATTTTGCCCCGGCCCATCTGTGCATATACCACATTGTAATTCAACTGATCGAAGCCCAGCAAATCGGTCGTCATCTGGCGGTTCAGAGGGAACGACGAACCATAACCGGCAGCCGAACCCAACGGGTTTTGGTTGGTGATTTTGTATGCCGCCTGCATCAACAGCAAATCATCGGCTAAACTCTCGGCATAAGCGCTAAACCACAAGCCAAACGACGATGGCATAGCCACCTGTAAATGCGTATACCCGGGCATCAGGTTTTGTTTGTTCTCTTCAGCTTTCCGAAGCAATTTACCGAAAAGCTCATGGGTCGCCTCCACGATATTTTGAATCTCGTGACGGGCAAATAGTTTTAGGTCAAGCAAAACTTGGTCGTTACGCGAACGTCCGCTATGAATTTTCTTGCCCACATCGCCTAATTTTTGGGTCAGCATCGACTCAACCTGCGAATGAACATCTTCAATCCCTTCTTCGATTACAAATTCCCCTCTATCGGCCAACTTATAAATATTCAGTAACTCTGCGAGCAACATATCGAGTTCGTCCTTTCTGAGCAAACCAATCGATTCGAGCATCCGAATGTGGGCCATCGAGCCCAACACGTCAAACTTAGCCAGGTACAAGTCCATTTCGCGGTCTTTCCCTACTGTAAAATTTTCGATCAGTTCGTTTACAACAGTTCCTTTATCCCAAAGCTTCATTGTGTAATTTTTTTTGCGCCAACCACTTATTTTCGCCTGTTGGCTCCTGTTAACTAAAAAACCTCATCAGGATGCCATGCTTGTTCTCATTATACGAGCAAAATGTAATCCCAACGGCATACAAAGATAAGTCAATTTGGAACTTTACATTTATGCAACAATCATTTATCTGAGAATTCGGCAGAGGTTCCCCTTTTTTGATTTAAATTCACGCCGGAAACAGAAACTAAAAACACGCGCACATGCAGAACCTTTCTCTGAAAAATCTGCTGATCATGATCTTAATCGCCGGGGCCCTTGCTATTTACTTCGGAGGTTTGTTTATTGATGTGGCCCGCGACGGAGGAAAATATGCTGCGATAGCCAAAGAAATTGTGCTGACCGGCGATTATATCAACCTGAAAATACACGGGGAAGCATATAACCAGAAGCCTCCCTTTATGTTCTGGCTTTCGGCTTTGTCATTTCTGGCCTTTGGGTTTTCCAATTTCAGCTTTAAACTGCCTCTTTTGCTCTATTCCTTATCCGGAGTATATTTTACCTACCGGCTTGGAAAATCGATCTTCAACCACACCATCGGATTGCTGTCGGCGTTTTGCCTGGCATTTTCGGAGTATTTCATTTTGTACGTCATGGACATACACACCGACACGGCCCTTTTGCCGTCGGTTGCATTGGCTAACTGGCAGCTGGTTGAGTTTGTCCGGCACAGAAAAATGAAAAATCTGATCGGAGGGTTTGTGGGGATTGGACTGGCCATGCTCACCAAAGGCCCTATCGGAGCTGTCATCCCTGCTTTTACCATTGGGGGGCACCTGCTTTTATCCGGGAAAATCAAACAAATATTCGACTGGCGATGGCTCGTCGGAGTTGCAGTTTCCGGGATCATCATTATCCCGGCGCTGGCTGGCCTGTACGGGCAGTTCGGACTGAAAGGCATTGGTTTTTTCTTTTGGACAAACAACATTGGCCGCCTGACCGGCTCGTACATGGGGACCAACCACGATTATACCTTTTTCGTCCATACCATTTTGTACATGCTCCTTCCGTGGTCGGTTTTCTTTTACAACGCGGCTTTTATCGACATCAGACGCATTGTCAGAAAACATTTTCGATCATTCGAATTTTACACCACCTCAGGCATCTGGGTCTTTTTCCTGCTCATGAGCTTTTCACGAAGCAAGCTGCCTAATTACATCTATGCCTTGGCGCCTATGATGTGCGTCCTGACTGCCAAGTGGATTTATTACAGCTACCTTACATCAACCCCAAAGCTTCGAAAATATTTGACATCCGTAGAACAAATTACCTCTATATTACTCTGGATCCTGTTAATCATTGTAGCCACCTATATTTTCCCGGTTAAAAACCCGATACCTTGGATAATCACAGGCGCCCTGTTCATCCTGTTCCTGACAACGTGGAGAAATAAGAAACTAACCTATCAGCCTGTATTTTTAGCCGCCATCGCCATGACTGCCCTAAGCCTGACGCTAAACTACCGGGTATTTCCGGATGTTTTCAGCCAACAGGCCCCTCCCGAAGCAGCCAGGTTATATAACAGCATGGCAAAGCCCGACGAAAAACTATACAATTATAAGTATGGACATTTCGAACTGTTCTTTTACGGAAAAGGACTGGTCCCCAACATTGGCAACATCGATGAGCTAAAAAAGACACTAACCGACGGGCATGCCTGGATTTTCACCGACCGCTGGGGCTATGCCGACATTCAGGAACAAAAACCACATATCGATACAATCTTCGTCATAAAACATGCAAACCTGAAAAAAGGAGCCCGTCTCCTGAATCCCCAAACCCGGGAACAAAGCAAAGAGAACATGTACTTATTCCGAATTCGTTAGCCAATGGATTACAAACTTATCTTGCACCGACTTTTCAAGAGCCCGTTTTTCTGGATTGCCTTGTTTATTGTATGCGTCGCGCCCTTTTCGCTTAGTTACGAGTTTATCCACATGGATGAAATGTACTATTCCGACGCGGCCATCACCATGACAAAAACCCACGACTATTTCACCCCCCGCCTGCCCGATGGCGAAACCCGGTTCCTGAAACCAATACTTACCTACTGGCTGATCGCCGGCAGCTACGCCCTTCTGGGGATTAATGCCATCAGCACCCGGCTCCCGTTTTTACTGCTTGGCGCCGTTTTACTGTACCTCACTTATCGCATTGCACGCCGGATCAGCCACAATAACAACGTATCGATTCTTTCGGTCATGCTCCTGGCCGGAAACCCGATGGTAATCCAAAGCGCATCGCGTGCCATTCCAGACATGCCGCAAACTGTCTTTTTTACATTGGGCGCCCTTGGGCTAACCGGCATTGTGGCATCAGAAAAGCCCAACAAAAAAGACACCTGGACTTTCTACCTCGGGTTTGCCCTGGCATTTGCCACCAAAGGGCTACCGGCCGCTTTCTTTTTCGGGTTATCGGTCTTGTTTCTTCTTCTAAACCCTTGGCGAAAATATAAATTAACGGACCTCATCAACTGGCCGGCAGCATTTGTTTCATTGATCATTGCCCTCTGGTGGTTCGTGCTCATGTACTATTTACACGGCCAATTGTTTCTCGATTCATTCCTGACCGATCAGGTTTCCGGACGGGTTTCCGAACAGAATATCCGGGTGTTTAAAAACTTCTTACTGGCTATCATTTCTATCGCCGGCTATTTCTTCCCCTGGCTATTCATGGCCCTCCCCGCTATCAGGCGCAACTATCTGTCTTACACAAAATTCAGCGCCGAACGAAAAATGTTTTTTGCGCTCACTTTGCTTTGGACATTAACCATGTTTATTCTCGGAACATTCACCGTTAAATTTTACGACCGGTACTTTTTCCCCGTCATGCCATTGCTAACCGTTTTGATAGCCAAGTTTCTGATCCAATATTATTCGAAACGCAAAAAAAGGATCATCGAAATTCTTTCCTATGTCTTTATTGGCATTCTCGGCATGCTGATCTTATTAAATATATATCCAATGATATACCATCGCGACTTTGCCGGGCTTTTGTTGACAATAGTGCTCGGCTTGCTCATAATTTTTGTTGCTATCCTCCTTCACAGGAATAAAACAAAGATGGTCACCTTCGGAAAGATGGTTTTCCCGGTGATATTGAGCTACCTGCTGGGTTATTTCATGATAAAACCAATTGCCCTCCCGACCCAGGCACGCCAAATTGCTGATTATTTACGAAAAGAGAAGCTTGAAAATTCCGAAATCCGCTTTTACGACCGAACAACAGTGGCGGCAAAAATCAGGATCGAGACACACGGAAAAACAAAAATTACTACCCCCCCCCTTGATAAAGAGGGAGCGTCTGAGAATTCCGATATTTTTATATACAACTCCTCTCAAAAACCGAACTTCGATGAAGACTTGTATAGCATCGCACCAATCGCCCGGGAAAAAACACAATTTTTAGTGTCCGATATCCTTTTTCCGGACAAAACTCCGGACACTCCCGACAAAATCAAGACATTCTATCTGGCTAAACGAATAAAATAACGAATAGCAATTAGAAATTCACACAACCAATTATCATTATTTTTGTCAGCTAAGACAACAAAAACACATCTTTTAAACAAACAAAAACACCCAAATATTAACTATTTGTTATCACACAACAAATAGTTACATTTTTTATTCCCGCAAGCCGAATCTTCCGCAACAACCGATCAACACACTGACACACATTCAGTTAAACTATACAATTTCATCTGAGCCGGCCCCAAAATGCTCTGCCAGTCGATTTAACTAATTATTAAATCCAGCAATACCCCCACCTGGATCGGCATTTATTTGAATTAAATACATACTTTTGAGAAACAAACCCATTAAAAAATGGGGGTAAATCCAGAAAAAGAGCATTATTTCAAGAGAGTACCCACTTAAAGCAAGGCCAAAAAATTAAATGTGTTAAACCCTAAAATTTTTAAGTACTATGAAAAAGACAATTGCATTATTCGTTTTTGGTTTACTTGCGATTCTGACATTGAACGTAAACGCACAGGAAGAAAGTTCCTGGAGTACCGGCGCTGACATCTACAGCAGTTATGTATGGCGTGGCATCAAATTTGGGAATGGTCCCGCTTTCCAGCCTTCATTAAAGTATAGCAAGGGTGGTTTCTCTATCGGAGCATGGGGGTCCTATTGTTTCTCTGACACCGAAGCTACCGAAGCCGACACTTACATCAGTTATGGGCTTGATTTGGGAAAAAACAGTTCGCTGACATTTACGGTTACCGACTACTACTTTCCGGCGTCAGCGTATTTCGATGGAGACTCTCATTACTTTGAACCAATGGTCAACCTGGGCCTGGGTAATTTTTCTCTTGCCGGGGCATACATGACTAATGCAGAAGATGTGTATCTCGAAGCAGGTCTTGCCGTAGGCGCAGTTAACCTGTTCGCCGGCGCGGGCGACGGACAGTATACGAAAGACACAAAATTCAATCTGTGCAACGTAGGCCTCAAAACTTCAAAAGAAATCAAAATCACCGACAGTTTCTCAATCCCCGTAACCGGTGCTGTCATCCTGAACCCGTCAACAGAACAATTCCACATTGTTGTCGGCTTTTCCTTGTAACCTTGGAATAATCACTTAAAGACTATAGAAATGAAAAAGATTGAAGCAATTATTAGAAAAACCAAATTCGAAGAGGTACGGGAAGCCCTCCTCGATGCAGGAATCGAATTCTTCTCCTTCTGGGATGTAAGAGGTGCCGGCCAAACACGCGAAGGCCGCATGTACCGCGGAGTAGTTTACGATACAAGCATTATCGAAAGAACACTTCTTTCAATTATTGTACGCGACAAAAACGTGGAAAAAACAGTGCTTGCCATCATGAAGGCTGCACGCACCGGAGAGATTGGCGACGGCAAAATATTCATTTCCTCAATTGATGAATCATACCGCATCCGCACCGGTGAGTTTGGCGACGAGTCCCTTTATATCAAAGGCAAGGAAGAATAAAAAATTTCTGTAATCCGAAAAATTTTCAATCATGGAAGACGCATTAACATTAGATACTTTAGCTAAATCCGCAGCGGATATGGCTATGTCAATCGACACCATCTGGGTACTTGTCACCGCTGCGCTGGTGTTCTTTATGCAGGCAGGTTTTGCCTTCGTTGAAGCAGGTTTTACCCGTGCAAAAAATACGGTAAACATTCTCTACAAAAACTTAATGGATTTCGCTGTTGGCTCAATCGTTTTCTGGGCCATTGGGTTCAGCCTGATGTTTGGGGCCAATACAGCCGGTGGATTCATGGGAAGCCCTTCTCTTTTTAATTTCGACATTTGGAAAGGTGGAATTCCAGAAGAAGCATTCCTGATCTTCCAAACCGTCTTTGCCGCAACGGCAGCAACAATCGTATCCGGAGCAATGGCCGAACGCACCGAGTTTAAAACCTACCTGGTTTATTCGCTGATCATTTCTCTCTTAATATATCCGATCTCCGGGCACTGGACCTGGGGTGGCGGCTGGCTGGCTTCGATGGAAACTCCGTTTCACGATTTCGCCGGATCAACAGTTGTACATATGGTAGGCGGTTTAATCGCGCTGACCGGAGCAATTGCCTTAGGCCCACGTATCGGGAAATACAGCGGGAAAAGAGCAAACGCCATCCCCGGACACAACATTCCTTACGGTGCGCTTGGCGTATTCATCCTCTGGTTGGGCTGGTTTGGGTTTAACCCCGGATCTCAGCTTGCAGCTTCCGGTTCGGCCAATGCAACTGCTATTTCGCACATCTTTGTCACAACCAACTTAGCTGGTGCTGCCGGTGCAATATCAGCCCTGTTAATCAGCTGGATCCGGTTCGGAAAACCGAGCTTAAGCTTTGCTCTGAACGGTGTTCTTGCCGGGTTGGTGGCCATCACGGCCGGTTGCGACCTTGTTTCCGATCTGGGGGCTATCATTATTGGAACAATCGCCGGTGTGGTTCTGGTATACGCTGTAACCTTTATCGATAATGTACTTCACATTGACGACCCGGTAGGTGCCGTTTCTGTACACGGCGTCTGCGGCGCCTTAGGAACAATTCTGGTTGGCTT
Organism: Bacteroidota bacterium; assembly: GCA_029265715.1. Lineage (GTDB taxonomy): Bacteria > Bacteroidota > Bacteroidia > Bacteroidales > Prolixibacteraceae > Aquipluma. The sequence goes on along the minus strand of JAJUGZ010000002.1, from coordinate 54,089 downwards.
TTTCGCCCAGGGATCCGGCTTGTTTTACGGCGGAGGCACTGCCCAGTTGGTTTCTCAGCTGATCGGTGTTGGCTCGACTGCCATATGGGCCCTGGCTACCGGTTTTGTCCTCTTCAAAGTGCTGAAAGCAACCATCGGGCTACGCGTTCCGAAACGAATCGAAGAAGAAGGCCTTGACATCTATGAACATGGAGAAAGTGCCTACAATTAATAATTTCTTCAGCCTTTAAGTCTGTAGCTTTCTCTGGGGGCCTGTCGGGGGACAGGCCCCTTCTTTTTTTATGATCGAAAAAACCTCCGAAACAGTAGAATTCCGGAGGTTTTCATTTTGTTACGGCTGTTCGCAGCAATTATTTCAATCTTAAATCGGTTAATAATTTTTTATACATCTCAAACCCTTCCTCCAGCTCCTGAATAAAGATATACTCATCGGCGGTATGGGAACGGGCGCTATCTCCCGGACCAATTTTGATCGAAGGCCACGGAATAACTGCCTGATCGGAAGTTGTAGGCGAACCATAATACGATAATCCAAGGCTGGCTCCTCGTTTTACGATGGGGTGGTCAACTGCAATTCCGGATGAATTCAACCGAAACGACCGAGGCTTGACGTCGGACTCGATTAAACCGGAAATAATTTCGTATGCCTCCTGGTTCTGGTAATATTCATTGGTTCGGACATCAACCACAAATGAACACACATCTGGAACCACATTGTGCTGATAACCGGCATTGATCATGGTTACACTCATTTTTACCGGTCCTAACAGGTCTGACGAATTTTCAAACCTGTAATTCCGGATAATTTCAATATCGCGAATGGCTTTATAAATGGCATTAATTCCCTCCTCCCGGGCCGCATGACCGGCTTTACCGTGGGCATAACAATCTAATACCATCAACCCTTTTTCAGCAATAGCCATCTGCATTTGTGTCGGTTCGCCAACAATAGCTAAATCAATCGGCCCCAATTCTTCCAAAATGCTCTCAACACCATTTACTCCCGAGACTTCCTCTTCGGCTGTTGCGGCATAAATCAGATTAAATGGCAGGTTTTCGGCATGATAAAAATGCACAAATACAGCCAGAAGGGTCACTAACGGACCGCCCGCATCATTACTTCCCAAACCGTATAATTTTCCATCCTCTATTTCCGGAGAAAACGGGTCGCGCGTGTAACCATTGTTCGGCTTTACCGTGTCGATATGCGAGTTCAGGAGGATAACCGGCAAACCGTCTTTCCATTCCCTGTTCCGGGCCCACGTGTTATGCAGCTTGGCCTGAAAGGGAATATTTTTCGAGGCAAGAAACTCACGCATGAGATTGGCCGCATCCTGCTCTTCGCGGCTAAACGACTGAATTGCAATCAACCGGGTCAGCAATTCAATATATTCTGTCATCAACTTTCTTTCTTTTTAAGGTTAAGAAACCAAAAATACAAAACAGATCATTCGGTCTGCCAGTTTGAAGAATAATATCCGGTTACATTTTATGCCAGCAATCAGCTAATTGCTAAAGAAAGAAAGTAAATACGGCTAAACCTGAATAAAAAAGTCCCGACCCGTAACAAACAGGCCAGGACTTCTGCGATAGTGCATCCCCTCAACCAATCAATCACAAATGCCACTAGCACTACCTCAGTATATCTTTTTATTTAAGAATCGATTTACGGTAATTTGTTTGGAGAAGATTTGGCCCAGATGCTCATTGGAGACTGCAAAGATAATTCCAAAATTTAATCTCCCGACAATCTGAAATACTAAAAAAACTTAAATAGTAAGCACATAATATCCAGACACATCAGTCAATCGGCACCGCGAAAAAGAAAAGCCCCCGGAAATCCGGAGGCTTTTCTGATTATCTGGTTTTGTCCTGAATCCATTTTCGGGCATTTACAAATGCCTCAATCCATGGTGCAACTTCGTCCAATTTGCGATCAATCGGATAGTAGGCCCATTGGTATGGTTTGAATGCCCGTTCCAAGTGAGGCATCATTACCAGGTGACGACCGTTGGCCGAACAAAGCGATGCCGCATCAAATTGTGATCCGTTCGGGTTTCCGGGGTAAAATCTGTTGGCATATTTCATCGGAATGTTGTATGCCGATTCGGCTTTGGGTAAACTAAACTTTCCTTCGCCGTGCGCCACCCAAACACCCAGCTTCATACCAGCCATCGAACCCAGCATCACGGAATTGTTCGGCAAAATCTCCACATTCACGAAACAAGATTCGAACTTATGCGAATCGTTATGCAGCATTTTCGGTTTCTCATCGTGTTCCGGGTAAACCAGTCCCAACTCAACCATCAACTGGCAGCCGTTACAAACGCCCAAACTCAGCGTATCTTCGCGTTTATAAAAGTTTTCCAAGGCAAGGCGGGCTTTATCGTTGTATTTAAACGCGCCGGCCCAGCCTTTGGCCGATCCCAGCACATCGGAGTTGGAGAAACCGCCGACAAATACGATCATGTTTACCTCTTCCAGGGTTTCACGACCCGAAATCAGGTCGGTCATGTGAACATCCTTGACATCCATACCGGCCAGATACATGGCATAAGCCATTTCGCGGTCGCCATTCACCCCTTTCTCCCGGATGATCGCTGCTTTTACGCCACTTGCCGTGCGACGTTTCAGGTCGATGCCATAATCGGCAGCCTTTCCGGTAAACGATTTAAAATCGTAAACCAACTCGTTTTTCTTATAATTCTTATACCGCTCGAGGGCCAGCTTTTCGCCTGATTGTTTGCGGTCGAGCAAATACGAGGTTTTGAACCACAGTTCGCGCAACGAATTGATATCAAAATCGAATACCTGCCCCTGATTTTTCACGGCGAATTTTCGCGAACCCGAGGGTTGCCCAATCCGGAGTACATCAACGCCAGCTTTTTTCATATTGGTTTCGAATGTTGTGGCATCGGCTACCTGGACCACAACACCCGGATTTTCGCTAAACAATACTTTCACGCTGTCGGCTTCAGCCAACGAACTCAGGTCAAGCTGCAAGCCCGATTCGTTATCAGAGAAACACATTTCAAGCAACGTTGTAATCAAACCTCCGGACGAAATATCGTGACCAGCCAGAATGTTGTTGGCTTCAATTTCATCCTGAAGGGCATTGAACGCCCGCACGAAATAAGCCGCATCGGCAACCGACGGAGCTTCATTTCCCAGCTTGTTGATAATTTGTGAGAAAGCACTTCCGCCCAGTTTGCGGCCCATCCTCGATAAATCAACTAGGTACAGCGCTTTCGAGGGGTCGTTAACCAACACCGGCTCCACCACTTTTCGCACATCGGTTACTTCTCCGGAAGCCGAAATAATCACCGTCCCGGGCGAGTAAACCACGTCATCTTTATATTTCTGGGTCATCGACATCGAGTCTTTCCCGGTCGGGATGTTAATTCCCAGCGCACAGGCAAAATCGCTGGCTGCTTTCACGGCCTTGTAAATACGGGCATTTTCCCCTGCATTTTTGGCTGGCCACATCCAGTTGGCGCTCAGCGAAACGCTCCGGATCTTATCGGGCATTGGTGCAAACACGATGTTGGTCAGCGCTTCGGCAATCGACAGGACCGAGCCGCTTTCAGCATCAATCAACCCGGCAACCGGGGCATGGCCGATTGTTGTTGCAAACCCGCTTTTGCCCTGATAGTCGAGCGTAATCACACCAACGTTGTTCAGTGGAAGGTGTAATTTGCCGGCTCCCTGCTGTTTGGCAATGCGCCCCGTGACCGAACGGTCAACCTTGTTGGTCAGCCAGTCTTTACAAGCAACAGATTCCAATTGCAGCACGTTTTCCAGGTATTCTTCCAGTTTTGCCTGATCGTATTCCGGTTCGGCAAACTGCTCTTTTATTGTTGTGTCGGTCAAAACCGTTTTCGGCGGGTTACCAAACATGTATTCCAACTGCCAGTCGATTGGCTTTTCGCCAGTCTGCGAATTTTCGAAGGTAAACTGCATATCGCCGGTAGCTTCACCAATCACATACATCGGGGCACGTTCGCGGTCGGCAATGCGTTTCAGCAGGGCCACATCTTTTTCTTTCATCACAAGGCCCATGCGTTCCTGCGACTCGTTGCCGATAATTTCTTTTTGCGACAAAGTCGGGTCGCCAACCGGCAATTTCGACGTGTCAATTTTTCCGCCTGTGGCTTCGACCAGTTCCGACAAACAGTTCAGATGGCCGCCTGCTCCATGGTCGTGAATCGAAATAATCGGGTTTTCGTCCATCTCGGCCAGCGCACGGATGGCGTTGTAAGCCCGTTTCTGCATCTCCGGATTGGCGCGCTGAACAGCATTTAGTTCGATGTGGTTTTCGTACTCGCCGGTTGCTACCGACGAAACTGCGCCGCCGCCCATCCCGATGCGGTAATTATCGCCGCCAAGCAACACCACTTTGTCGCCTTTTTCCGGGGTAGCTTTCAGACTATCCTTTTTAGCGCCGAAACCGATCCCCCCGGCCAGCATGATCACTTTATCGTATCCGTATTTTTTAAAATTCTCGAAATGCTCGAACGTCAAAACCGAACCGCAGATTACGGGCTGCCCGAATTTGTTCCCAAAATCGCTGGCCCCGTTCGAGGCCTTGATCAGGATTTCTTCCGGAGTTTGGTACAACCAGTCGCGTTCTTCGGTGCCCTGTTCCCACGGACGGGCGCCTTCCAGACGCGGATATGAAGTCATGTAGACAGCCGTCCCGGCCACCGGGATACTCCCTTTCCCTCCGGCGATGCGGTCGCGGATTTCACCCCCGGTTCCGGTCGCGGCGCCGTTGAACGGTTCGACCGTAGTCGGGAAGTTATGCGTTTCGGCTTTCAGCGAAAGCACGGTTTCAATATCTTTTATTTCGAAGAAATCAGGTTTGTCCTGCGTTTTGGGGGCGAACTGTTCAACCACGGGCCCCTGCACAAACGAGCAGTTATCCTTATAAGCCGAAACGATCTTGTTGGGATTTTCTTTCGAAGTTTTTTTGATCAGCTGGAAGAGCGACATCTCCTGCTCTACCCCGTCAATCACAAAAGTCCCGTTAAAAATTTTATGTCGACAGTGTTCCGAGTTCACCTGCGAAAAGCCAAACACTTCGCTGTCGGTCAGTTTTCGGCCCAGTTTTTCTGAAACGGAATTCAGATAGGCAATTTCGTCCTCGCTCAGGGCCAGACCTTCTTTTTCGTTGTAAGCAGCAATATCGTCGATCGAAATAATCGGATCGGGCAACTTATCGATGGTAAAAATATGCTGGTCCAGATTTTTATACAACGATTTCAACATCGGGTCGAAACCTGCTTTCTGGTCAGGAACTTCCACGTATTCTTCAATCCTCAGAATTCCGCTGATGCCCATGTTTTGGGTAATTTCAACCGCATTGGTACTCCAGGGGGTCAACATTTCCTTTCGTGGACCAATAAACCAGCCGGTCAGGACGTCAGCGTCCAGCTTTTCGGCATTGCCAAACAACCAGGTCAGTTTCCCAATTGTTTCCTGATCCGGAGAAATAGCCGATTGAACAGCAATCACACTGTTTTCCGGAGTCTTAAAGAATAGAATCATGTTGGAATATTTAATTTAAAGTTTTGCCACTTTCAGGGATTGTCGTACGACGCCACAAAGATAAAAATTCCTTCCGATGAATCGGTTATTTTATTTCGTGGGCACACACTTCTGACAACCGGCAATAAACGTTGTCTTAACATTGGGGATACTTTGCCGAAATAAAAAAGTCAACTGCCTATGTTGAAATCAAATTGTAATAAATACGATCTGTATCAGAGAAAAACACAAATAGGGATTAATGACAAAACTCTATTTTTTTGCACATTAAAGGTACACTCTGACGAACATAATGTTTCAATTCATTTGCAGCAAAAGCGTCGAATTAACATTAACTTTACAAATCAATGACAATTTTCTTAGACCCTTTTTAAATAACTTGCCGTTTCCAGCCGTGAAAAATTAATATTTATATTTGCCGGCGATTTCAAAGAAAGACGGCAATCTATTCAAAATCACATATATGAAACAAATTAAATACGTTTCTCCGGAAGAAGCAGTAAAAGTAATCAAATCCGGAGACCGCGTCCATTTAAGCAGTGTTGCAGTAACTCCTCACACGTTGATTAAACCGATGGTTGAACGTGGCCGCAACGGAGAACTGTACGATGTTAAAATTCAGCACATCCACATTGAAGGCCCGGTTGAATACGCCAATCCGGAGTTTGAAGGAATTTTTCAGAGCGAACAATTCTTTGTTGCCGGAAACATGCGCAAACAAACACAGGCCGGATACGCTGATTACATTCCGGTATTCCTGAGCGAAACGCAGAAGCTGATCCGCGAAGGTTACCTGAAAGTGAATGTTGCCATGATCATGTGCTCGGTACCCGACAAACACGGCTATGTATCGTTGGGAACCTCGGTTGACGCAACATTAGCCGCAGTTCAGACTGCCGACATCGTTATTGCTGCCGTCAACCCGAACGTACCACGCTGCTGGGGCGATGCCATGATCAGCATTAACGACATCGACATTTTTGTTGAAGACAACATTCCGTTGTATGCCCACGATTTAGCACCGCTGACAGAAACCGAGATCGCCATTGGAAAGAACGTAGCCGCCCTGGTTGAAGACCGCGCCTGCCTGCAAATGGGTATCGGCGGTATTCCAAACGCTGTTCTGGCCCAGCTGGGTAACCACAAAGATTTGGGCGTACATACCGAAATGTTCTCGGATGGTATTCTTCCGCTGGTTGAAAAAGGAGTTGTTACCGGTAAATACAAAACACTCGACAAAGGGAAAATGGTTGCTTCGTTCCTGATGGGGACCAAAGCGCTGTACGACTTTGTTGATGACAACCCGATGGTTGCCATGATGGATGTTGGCCACACCAACAACGTGCACATGATCCGTCAGAACGACCGGGTTACAGCAATCAACTCGGCTTTATCGATCGACCTGACAGGCCAGGTATGTGCCGACTCAATTGGCACCAAACACTATTCGGGCGTCGGCGGCCAGATCGACTTTATCCGTGGTGCCGGACACTCGGTTGGCGGAAAACCCATCATCGCAATTCCTTCGGTAACCAATAAAGGCGTATCTAAAATCTGTCCGACCTTGCTCGAAGGTTCAGGTGTTGTCAGTACCCGTTCAAACATGCACTGGGTTGTTACAGAGTATGGCGCAGTAAACCTCTACGGTAAAACATTGCAGGAACGCGCCAGATTGCTGATTTCAATTGCACACCCCGATCATCGTGAAGCCCTTGATCGTGCAGCTTTTGAACGTTTTGGCCCTCATTATCGTTTTGTAAAAAAATAAACACAATAAGAAAAAGGCAGGCAAAATGGCTGCCTTTTTTCTTTCTGTATTTTTTCTGAACACACACAATCAGGCAACTCAAAAAAATTTAATTTCTGAATTACATCAATCAGAAAAACCACAAGAGAACCACGTAAAAAGTGAACCTGCTAAAGAACAGCGTGCGTATTTTTTCGAATATTTAAGTATTTCGTTTAAAAGTACACAATGTTCTGTACTTTTGCAGCTCCAAAAAAAATACATCAATTCAACATTATTTTCACAAAACTTCTAATTATTCAACACAATGGAAATTTCACATATTGAACACATTGGCATTGCCGTAAAAAGTCTGGACGAAGCGATTCCATACTACGAAAAAACATTAGGTTTGAAATGCTATGCCGTTGAAGAAGTAGCCGACCAAAAAGTAAAAACAGCTTTCTTCAAAATAGGGCAAACCAAAATTGAACTATTAGAGTCAACCGATCCGGAAGGTCCTATCGGCAAATTCATCGAGAAAAAAGGACCTGGCGTACACCACATCGCTTTTGCCGTTGAAAACGTGAACCAAGCGCTGAAAGACGTTGAAGCTACCGGCGTTCAACTGATCGACAAAACCGGGCGCAAAGGCGCTGAAGGCCTGAACATCGGCTTTCTGCACCCCAAATCGACCATGGGAGTATTAACCGAACTTTGCTCTGAATAACATTGATTTATCCTATATTTTACAACCACAATGAATAATCAAGACAAAATAAAGAAACTCATCGACCTAAGGGCTGAAGCTAAATTAGGCGGAGGAGAAAAACGAATTGAAGCTCAACACAGCAAAGGTAAAATGACTGCCCGCGAACGTATCGAAATGTTGCTGGATGAAGGCAGTTTCGAAGAATACGATATGTTCGTCCAGCATCGCTGTAACAATTTCGGTATCGAAAAAACCAAATTTTTAGGCGATGGCGTTGTAACCGGTCAGGGAACAATCGATGGTCGTGTCGTTTATGTTTTTGCCCAGGATTTCACTGTTTTCGGAGGTTCGCTGTCTGAAACCTTTGCACAGAAAATCTGCAAGGTAATGGACATGGCCATGAAAGTTGGCGCCCCGGTAATCGGGATCAACGACTCGGGTGGTGCCCGTATCCAGGAAGGCGTAACTGCCCTGGCCGGTTATGCCGAAATTTTTGAACGCAACATCATGGCCTCGGGAGTTGTTCCCCAGATTTCGGCGATTTTCGGCCCTTGTGCCGGCGGCGCTGTATATTCTCCGGCTCTGACCGACTTCATCATGATGACCAAAGAACAGTCCTACATGTTCGTTACCGGGCCTAAAGTTGTTAAAACGGTAACCGGCGAAGTTGTTACCGACGAACAGTTAGGCGGCGCTACCGTGCACGGGTCAAAATCAGGCGTTTCTCATTTCATCGCCGAAGACGAGAAAGAAGGTATCCTGTTGATCCGCAAACTACTGAGCTACCTGCCACAAAACAACCTGGAAGACGCTCCGCTGGCCCCATGCGACGACCCGATCGACCGCCTGGATGATTTCTTGAACGAGGTTATTCCAGACAATCCAAACAAACCATACGACGTAAAAGACGTTATCCACTCGATTGTCGACTATAACGAATTTCTCGAAGTTCACCGCAACTACGCACAGAACATTGTAGTTGGTTTTGCCCGTTTCAATGGCGTTTCAACCGGTATTGTTGCCAACCAGCCCAATTATCTCGCCGGAGTTTTGGACATCAATGCCTCGCGTAAAGCAGCCCGCTTTGTCCGTTTCTGCGACGCGTTCAACATTCCGATCGTGACGTTGGTCGACGTACCAGGCTTCCTTCCCGGAACAGCCCAGGAATACGGCGGCATCATCACACACGGAGCTAAATTGTTGTTTGCATACGGCGAAGCAACTGTTCCGAAAATCACCGTTATCCTGCGCAAGTCGTACGGAGGCGCTTACTGCGTAATGAGCTCGAAGCACCTGCGCGGCGACATCAACTACTCGTGGCCAACCGGCGAAATTGCCGTTATGGGCCCGAAAGGCGCTATCGAAGTGCTGCAAAGCAAAAAAATCGCTGCCATCGAAAGCGAAGAAGAACGTGCTGCATTCATCAACCAGGCCGAAGAAGAATACAAAGATAAATTCGCAAACCCATACAATGCCGCTCAATACGGTTACATCGACGATGTTATTGAGCCCCGTAACACGCGTTTCCGGATTATCCGCGCCCTTCAGGCCCTGGCAACCAAAAAAGATGTGATGCCTGCAAAGAAACACACCAATATTCCATTATAATTAACGACCATGCAAAAAAGAAATCTATCTATATTCTCCGGAATATTCATTCTTCTTGCGGTCGTTTTAGCTGGCAATCAGGCAAAAGCACAAAACGCAACCGACCTGCGGTTTAATGAAGTTCTGGTACTAAACGATTCGAATTATGTAGATGACTTTGGTCAGCATAATTCGTGGATCGAAATTTTCAACTCGGCATACAACTCGGTAAACATCGGTGGCTGTTATCTGACCGACGACCTGAACAATCCGACCAAATACTGGATTCCGACAGGCGACCCGGCTACCGTAATTCCACCGCGCTGTTACATGGTTTTCTGGGCCGACGATATGCCTACACGCGGAATTTTTCACCTGAACTTTAAGCTGGAAGGTGGAAAAACTATTGCCTTATTTGATGCCAACGGCCGGACCATGATCGATAAGTTGGAAATCCCGACAGAACAAAAAGTTGACACAACTTACGGGCGTCTGGCCGACAACAGCCAGAACTGGGGTTATTTAGACCATTCAACTCCGGGAGCCAACAACGACCATAGCCGCAAAGCGTCGGCCGGGGAACAATTTGTTGCCCTTGACCCGCTTGGTTTTGGAATGACCCTAATTGCCATGAGCGTTGTATTCTCAGCCTTGGCAATCCTATACCTAATCTTCCGCAGCACCGGGAAATATTTCACGAAAAAGGCGACAAAACCTGTAGCAGTTGAAGCCAAAGGAGGCGCAGAAAAAGTTCCGGCACGTAAAGAAGAAATCTCAGGCGAAGTGAATGCAGCCATTGCCATGGCCCTTTATATGTACCAAAGCGAACTGCATGATACGGAAAACACCGTTTTGACTATCCAGAAAGTGTCAAGAAACTACTCGCCCTGGAGTTCAAAAATTTACACCTTAAGAAAAACACCGCGTTAATAATCAATCAAGATGAAGAAATTTAAATTTACCATAAACGGCAATCAATACGACACTGAAATCATCAGCGTAGAAGATAATATTGCCGAAATTGAAATCAACGGAACTTCGTACAAAGTTGAAGTTGACAAAGAAATTAAACCCGTAAAAACTCCGAAACTGGTTCGTCCGGTGGCCGTTCCATCAACCGATATTCACCCGTCGGTTGCAAAAACAGCCAGCCCTTCGGCTCCCAAAGGGACCGGTAGCATCAAATCTCCGCTGCCAGGCGTAATACTCGAGGTATTCGTAAAAGAAGGCGAAACTGTAAAAATGGGACAGAAATTATTGATGCTGGAAGCCATGAAAATGGAAAACAACATCGAAGCCGACAAAGCCGGAAAAGTTGTATCAATCATGAAACACAAAGGCGACAGCGTAATGGAAGGAGACGTGCTAATCATAATAGGAGAATAAAACATGGGTAGCTTTTTCGAATTTATTATTGAACACATAGCGCAATTCCTCCATTTCACAGCTTTTGCAAACCTGACAGTTGGCCACTTAGTCATGATTTGCGTTGGATTGGCATTCATTTACCTTGCAATTGCCAAAGAATTTGAACCAATGCTGCTGATCCCGATTGGCTTTGGTATTCTGGTAGGAAATATTGCGTTTGCCCCCGGTTATAAAATCGGGGTTTATGAATCCGGATCGGTATTAAATTACCTCTACTTTGGTGTACTCCAGGGGATCTATCCGCCTCTGATCTTCTTGGGAATCGGCGCGATGACCGACTTCTCTGCATTGATTTCAAATCCGAAACTGATGCTGATCGGAGCGGCAGCCCAGCTGGGTATTTTCGGGGCTTACTGTATCGCGCTGGCTCTTGGCTTCAGTCCAACCGAAGCGGGTGCTATCGGTATCATTGGCGGCGCCGACGGCCCAACAGCGATCTTCCTGTCGTCGAAACTGGCCCCGGACCTGATGGGAGCAATCGCTATTTCGGCATACTCGTACATGGCCCTTGTTCCGGTTATACAGCCTCCGATTATGAAGCTGCTGACTACTAAAAAGGAACGCGTAATCCGCATGAAACCGCCAAGAGCAGTATCGAAAGTTGAAAAAATCATTTTTGCCATTGCCGGGATGCTATTAACAACATTCATCGTACCCAGTGGCCTCCCATTGTTAGGAATGCTTTTCTTTGGAAACCTGCTGAAAGAAAGCGGCGTAACCAAACGTTTAGCTGACACGGCCAAAGGCCCGATGATCGATGTGGTGACTATCCTGATCGGGCTAACGGTAGGCGCTTCGACCCAGGCAACCACATTCCTGACCATCAAATCGGTAGGTATTTTCGCATTGGGTGCATTCTCGTTCGTAATCGCAACTTTTGGTGGTGTTATGTTCGTGAAAATTATCAACCTGTTCCTGAAAGAAGGACACAAGATGAACCCGCTGATCGGTAATGCCGGCGTTTCTGCCGTTCCCGACAGCGCACGCGTATCGCAGATTGTTGGATTGGAATACGACAAAACAAACCACTTGCTGATGCACGCCATGGGACCAAACGTTGCAGGCGTTATCGGGTCGGCTGTTGCTGCCGGTATCCTGCTAAGCTTCCTGGCTTAATCACAACACAATTAATAAAAAGAACAGGCGCTCCAAATTTGAGCGCCTGTTCTTTTTTGTATTTGCCCGGAATATCCGTTCTATTGGCTGATCTGGATGTCGAACGTGTTTGAGTTCCAGGCTTCAAATTTATTCTTCGCCCAAATAGTTACCTGCCTTTTATCTGCATCTTTCAGCCAAATGATGGACGAATCCAACGGGTCGCCATTTACCTTCAGCCCGCCTGTTACGTCAAGCTGGACAGCCGATCCGTTTGACACTTCAAAGTACAAGGGTTTGATGTTGGCATTCGCCTGAACCACCTGCTGGTTCTGCGGGAAAAAAACGGAAGGCGCTGTTTGCCGGGCAAAAAACGACGAAACGTGCGACACGATGGTGTCCATATAATGGTTCAACGTTTTGTAGTTGTCTAATTCCGGTTCGTGCCCAAGCCCCTTGAGTGAAACAAGTTTATTGGGGATCCCCAGATCGTTCAAGCGCTGCCGGATGGCCGACGAGCCATACATTTTATTCATGATCAGCCGGTTTATCAGCAACGAGTTCTGAAACGGATAATCGTAACTGTACGGTACAATATCGTCGGCAGTCCCGTGAATCGACAGCACCGGTATCCGTTCGTCCCGGTCGATAATATTCAGGTCGGCCACGGCTCCCCACATATTGGCCACAGCCTTTATCTGGAACGAATCGGTGTACTTATTGCCCGACGATTCAATTTTACCCAGCGAATTACTCCCCGCTCCGGTAACACTGGCCGGACGCTCATCGTTGTCCATAAAAGCCAGATTAAGCGAGGCAATAGCCCCGGCGCTGGTTCCCCCGACATAAACCTGGGTGGGGTCAATTCCCAGCCCTTTGGCATTATACGACAAATATCTCAGTGCAGCATGCGCATCTTGCACTGCCCGAAACCCGCTTCGTTCCACATCGTCCGGATAAGGCTTAAAACCCAGCCGGTAATTGATGGATGCTACCACATATCCCCGTTTGGCCAATGCTGTCGCCAGTTCTTTTTCGGAGACAGACTCTTTGCTGCCAATATAAAAAGCCCCGCCATGGATTAACATCACCAACGGCCTGCTTTTGAAAAAGTCGCCCTTCGGATAATAAACATCTAATTTCAGGTCGAGCAATTCCGGATCATCAAACGTACGCACCAAGCCCTTTGCCAATACATTTACATAGGGTTCGTCCGAATAAGGCGACTCGGTCCAGTACCCTTTCGCCTTGGCATACAACAAATCTTTCCGGACTTCAACAGTCGGAAATTGTTCTTTCCAGTATCGGTCGGTCGGAGCCACCTTGGTTTCGTGACGCAACACAAATGCAACCGGGACCTTTTCTGAAAAGAAAAGAAACTTTTTCCGGTTGTGAAGAGAAAGGGTCCCGGAAAAAACAGAGTCGTTCACCGTCGCTTTCTTCAGCTTTCCGGCATATAAATCAGACTGAAAAATCCATTTTCGCCCTGCAGCAGTCATTACAAACGAATGACTTGCCTCAACTGCTTTTCCCCGGCTTTGCACAAAGTATCCGGAGAAACTGTTGTCGCTTTTGTTTTCCAGAACAGTAATCAGCTGGTCGGAACCGATTTTCCCATCGTAAATTCCTTTCCCGGGCGCAACATTTCCGGCCCGGGAAAAATCAGGACAAAACAACAAAAACGGAGCTGCGACCAAACAGCTCGTTAAAACCTTTTTGACATTAAAAAACAAGTTCATGGCTATAAGTAGTAAACATATCAGGACCAATCGCATAAAAGAAAAATCAAAGGTATAAAACGCCCAGAGAATTTTTACCCGATTCGTTTATATTCGGATTGTAAAACTGGGTAATTTCTGATCCTTTTTGTATCCTTGTGATGCTATTAACCAATTCGACCAAACCATGAGAAAGATAGTTTTCCTCATTTCCTTGATGTCGGTCCTTGTCCTTCCCGGACAGGCCCAAAACAAAAAAATCAATGTCCTCGTCTTTTCAAAAACAGCCGGCTTCAGGCATAATTCAATCGAAAACGGGATTAAAATGATAACCAATCTGGCTTCAAAAAGAAACTGGGCTGTCACAGCAACCGAAGACCCTTCGGTTTTCGCCCCCTCGACCCTGAAAAAATTCGAAGTGCTGGTATTTCTGAACCCGACCGGCGATGTACTGAACGAGGCTCAGCAAAAAGCGTTTGAAGATTTTATGAACTCCGGAAAAGGTTTTGTCGGGATCCATGCCGCTACCGACTGCGAATACGAATGGCCTTTTTACGGAAAAATTACAGGCGCCTATTTCCGCACACATCCGAAAGCACAAACGGCAACCGTCGTTTTCGAAAACACCAGTCACCCCGGCATGAAAGCTTTTCGGGGAATGAAAGAATACCGCACATTCGACGAATGGTACTCGTTTAAAGAAAACCCCCAGGCGAGGGTCCATGTCCTGGCCCGTCTCGATGAGAACTCACTCGATGAAGAAACACGCAAAGATGATACGTGGAAAATGGGAGACCATCCGCTGATCTGGTATCAGGAAATAAACCAAAGCCGCTCGTTTTACACCGTCTTCGGGCATACCCCCGAAGCGTTTGACGATCCCAAAATAAGCGAACACATTGCCGATGCAATCGACTGGTGCGCCCGGCGATTATAAAAACGAATGTATGACAAACCGCCTGTTACCATTTTTTATCCATAAATTAATACAACAACCGTCCAAAGATCAATTTTTCGGATAAATTTGTCTTCTACTAAACAAATACATTTCACACCTGAAAAAAGGTTCAGGGCACAATAAATCAAACAAGAAATGAAACGAAGGGACTTTCTGAATTTAGGAGTAATTGCGACAGTAGGAGGAACAATTGCTTCAACAACCGTGGTGGGATGCGCCCCGGGATCAAAAACAAAATCACACGGCAAAACAAAAAATATCATTTTCATGGTGAGCGACGGGATGAGCATCGGCACCCTGAACATGGCCGACCTGCTGCTCCAGCGAAAAACCGGGAAAGGCAGCAACTGGATCGGGCTCTATCGCGACAACCGCGCCAAAAGGGCATTGATGGACACTGCCTCGGCCGACTCGCTGGTGACTGACTCGGCAGCCGGAAGTTCATCGTGGGGCAGCGGTTACCGCGTCAACAACGGAGCGCTGAATGTGGGACCTGATGGCACAGCATACAAACCTATCCTTCAAAAATTTAAGGAAGCCGGAAAAGCGGTAGGCTGTGTAACAACCGTTCCAATCACACACGCAACGCCGGCCGGATTTTGCATCAATGCCAAAAACCGGGGCTCCCAGGCCGACATTGCCGAAATGTATTTGCCTTTACATTTTGATGTAATGATGGGTGGCGGGACCGAATATTTCAGCAAAGAGAAACGGCAGGATGGCAAAGATCTGTTTGCCGAATTTACAGCCCAGGGTTATTTGGTTGCCCAAACCAAAGACGAGATGATAAATGCCGGGAACGACAAACCATTGCTGGGCGTTTTTCATGAAGATGGTCTCCCCTACACGATCGATCAAAAAGCCGACGCCGAGTTACTGGCCAGAATACCAACACTTGCCGAGATGACCCGGAAAGCTATTGATCACATGAGCCAAAACCCCAACGGGTTCGTGTTGCAGGTTGAAGGAGGAAAAGTTGACTGGGGCTCGCATGCCAACGACATTGCCGCTTCGCTGTACGACCAGATTGCGTTTGACGAAGCCATTGCCGTTGCGATTGCTTTTGCCGAAAAGCGCGACGACACACTGGTGATAGTTACCACCGATCACGGAAACTCAAACCCCGGTCTGATTAAAAGCAAAAATGTCGATGCCAAATTCGATCTGATCCAGAACTTTAAACAAACCAACGAGTGGATCCTGAATGGACTGAAGAAAACAGATACCCCCGCCCAGGTTATCGAACGGATCAACTACGCCCAAGGGTATACCATTACCACCGATGAAGCAAAACAGATCCTGTCTCATTGTGCCGATCTGGACAACGAAGGTATTTACAACGCATACAAACTACCATTCCGGCAATTGGCCCAGATCCAGCAAAACTACACATCGGTTGGCTGGTCGGGAATGGACCATTCGGCTGATTTTGTCGAATTGGCTATGTTCGGACAAGGCAGCGAATTACTGAAACAGTTTGTCAAAAATACCGATCTGCATTACCTGATGCTCGAAGCTACCGGAGTTGAAGTTCCGGCAGCCCAAACAGTCTAAAAAAAGAGAGCGGCTGATTGAATATTCTCGGTCAACCGCTCTTTTAGTCGCACTTTCCCCTGATCTAACTTTAGATTTATCAGGAAAATAGTTGCTGTCAGAAACTCGACTCAGAAAACCTGACACTGCAAAAACACACCCACCGATTTTTCAAAGTCAAACTCATTCCCACGCAGGTTCAAATCGGATGCCGCTCCGAATTGGCAACGCCCCCGAACAAATCCGCTCCGGAACCGAAAGGTGCTGAACAAATGTCCCCGGCCATTTATAAAATCCAGTGATTGTATCCGAAAAACAAATTTGACCTTTGTCGACATACTGTGCAGATATTGAATCATCGAAAGCGTCATTACATCAGGTGTTTTACTGACATTAAGATTCGGGAACACCATCCATTGCCACAACTTCCGGCTCCCGGTCATTTGAAATCCCAATGTAGGTGTGAACCCGGAAGTTGTTGTGTACATGGCACCCAATGTCGTTTTGTAATTTGGAGAAAACGCATAACTTACATTCGACAGGACCAAGGCCCTCAGATCAGACTCCGGTTCGTACCCGGAACTAATCCGGCTTACGTTTGAAAAATTGAACTTCCGCGATTTAGTCAGGCTTGTATTAAACGAGCCACTGACTGCCCAGCTACGTTCCATTCCGGTAATTTCTGAAGAAAGCGATTGGCCATGCGCCCATTTTACACACATGATACTGAACAGCATCAGGCATTTGACAAATAGTTGTTTCATAAAGTTTTAGATATAGAAATTCCATATCGGGTCATTCATTAACCCGGTTCACCCTCAAATTTTCACGGAGAAACGCCCAGCCTTCGACCACCTGCCAAATTCAGGTAATCGGTTTTCGCTGGTTGCCGACTCCGTCGCCCAACGTTCTGTTTTCTATTTTCGTTTGATAATCAGGATGAATTCCCGACAAGTCAGGTTTATTAGAAGGTGCAGCAACCTCAACAAGTCAACTGCACCTCATCATCCCCTAATTATTATTAAACAACACCCAATAAGAAGCTTAAGCTCTGTAAAAGCCGACTCATGATAAAGGGCCGGAAGCGCCCTCCCCTGCTTAGAAAACAGGGAAAGGCAGTAACAACCATAACCCTCAACCTTCAAATAAAGAAAATGATAAAATTGAATTTAAAACTCTTCGATGAAATGAGCACGATTTCTGGAAACACCAATCGATATGATTATTTTTCCAATCATGCGAATTGAACGAAGTGAAATCCATGGAATGAATTCCAGATGCAATTAAAAACAAAAAATAAACACATGAACTAAATTTAAACCGCCTCTGAAGATTTAAGAGAAAAACCATTTCTTATTTATATTTTGCCACCCGTTCATCCTGAATAACCCCGGTCCAGTTCAGCCCAAAAGCAAAATCGTAGGTATTCCCTTCCGAATCGGTGTAGCATTTCATATCGCGGGGCACATCTTCGAACTGTTCATCAACCGTCTTCATGTCGGCTGGCATCTGGAACGGCAGCAATGCCGACGGCTCTGAACCGCCCGTCAATATTTCCATAATAGCCTGGTCCTGAACGCCCATGTGGATCAGAAGAGCGTGTGCGCTGGGTTCAATCTCGGCAAAAACCATTGGGTTTGATACCCGAACCACCACAACCACCGGTTTAACGCCCATCTGCTTTTTGGTTTCGAGTACCGTTTTCATATCCTGCATATTGGAAGCAATTCCGGTTTTCCCCTTATACGACCGGTTGGTAAAGTTTTCGAACGGGCTTCCACCGCCAATACTGGTTTCACGGGCAAAATCGGCTTTGTACGGACCATACTGAAGACTGATCGGCACATAACCGTTGCTCTTTTTCGCAACATCTTCCAACGAGTAACCCACCCCGCCTTTCGGGCTATCAATACATACCAGGGCCACATCGGCGTCGGCAGGTTTTTCAACCACTTTAAAATATTTTTTTGCTATCTCCGGATTTACTGCATCCTTCCATTCGGGTTTCGTTTCAACGCCAAACCAGTTTTTGCCCCCCGGAATATATTTTTTCGGAATATACACGTTGGTTTGCTTTTTCAGCGGAAGTGTATTTTTCTGGTTCTTGAGCATGACAACCGAGCGTAACTGGGCCTCGAAACCGGCCTTCATAAACTCGGGATTACCAACCGTTTTCTCGGTTTCGGCTACATCCAGATACGGGTTTTCGAACAAGCCAACCCTGAAAATATTCCGGAGAAGACGAACAGCCGACTGCTCAAACCGTTTGCGCATATACTCTTCACCATGTTCGGCAACCCCCATCTGGTAAGCCTCAAGAACCGGCCCCATCTCGTTGTTCCCACCAAACTGGTCCACTCCGGCTTCAATGGCTTTATAATGACGTTCGGCTTCGCTCAGATTTTCAACGCCCCAGCATTTACCCTGAAACACATCAACCGATTGTGTATTTTTGGTAATCATCCAGTCTGTACAAACAACACCATCATAACCGTATTTACCGCGCAATAAATCGGTTATCAGATACTTGTTGTAGCTGTTCCCGACGTTTTCCCTGTTTACTGTATCCTGATTGAACGAAATAGTGTAATAAGGCATCACTGCCGAGGCCATCCCGGTGGCGCCATCCAAGTTGAAAGCCCCTTCAGTAAACGGTTTCAGGTGGTCTTTCAGGTTATTTCCCGGATAAACGGCATAAGCTCCGTAGCCAAAATGAGCATCGCGCCCACCTTCTTCCGGACCGCCGCCCGGCCAGTGTTTTACCATGGCATTCACACTTTTATAGCCCCACCCATTGGCAATCTCGTCGGCTCCGGTCGAAGTCTGAAAACCATCGACATAAGCCCGGGCCATATCAGTGGCTAGTTTGGGATCTTCGCCCATCGTTCCGTCGAAGCGGCTCCAACGTGGTTCTGTTGCCAGGTCAATCTGAGGAGAAAGCGCTGTGGTAATTCCCAACGCCCGATACTCCAAGGCTGCAATTCTGCCAAACTGCTTCATCAACTGCGGGTCGAACGAAGCAGCAAGACCTAACGTACCAGGCCACATCGAGATTTTTCCTCCAGCCCCGGCATTAAACTCGGCATACGAATCGGTTCCGTGACGGGGATCAGAACTGTTATTGGCCGGAATACCCAACCCAATTGCTTCGACCAGCGCCTGGGCATTGTTGTTCCACTGAGCGGCAATCGCCGGACTCTGAACCGAGGTAATCAGCACATGGCGAAGGTTATCATCGGTCAGGAACTTCTTCTGCTGATCGGATAAATCGCTGGCCATGGCGCCGCTTTCTGCAAACGGTTTCCCGTTATACGTTCCACCATAAAAGCCATTCCCGGTTGCCGGTATCGATTGGTGCCCGCTGTACAGCATCAAACCAGCAATCTGTTCGATCGTCATTTTCGAAGCAAGGTCGCTGGCCCGTTCATCAACCGGCAACCGCCAGTCTTCGTATGCGTCCAGCCGACCATTTTTATTCAGGTCTTTAAAAGCAAACCTATCAACTGTAAGGATGGTTACTCCGGAAGTAGGCGCATACCCAAGAGTCGGGCCACCTTCGTTGTGAACCAGCTTATAACTTCCTTTATCTTCTTCGCTCCATTTCGGGCTACAGCCCCAAATGGCAATCAGCAGAGCCGCCAGGCCCCAAACAGTAATTTTCTTCATGCGTTGGATTTAGTGGATTGTTATTTTCTTCCGGAAAACAAACCTTCAGACAACATGCACTTTTTGAGTTAAGAATCCCCGGATTATTGGTATACTCCGGGGATTCATCCAAAAATATCAGGATTTATTTGGAAACAGTCAGTTTGTTGATTACAACTGAAGGAACAAGCGCTTTTGACACCTTGCCCGCGTTCAGCTCGCTTCCTACCTTAAACGGCGCCGATTGTTTGATGGCCAGCGATGACGCGCCAACAAGCAGAGTATAATCGCCCGATTCGGCAATCCAGGAAGAAGTTGCTTCGTCGAATGAAGCAATGTCTTTGGTCTTGATCTTGAAGCTCAATGTTTCGGCCTCGCCGGGTTGTAACAACTTAGTTTTCCCGAAAGCTACCAAGGCTTCTTCCGGTTTTTCCAGTTTTCCATTCGGTGCCGACACATAAACCTGAACCACTTCGCGACCGGCAACCGAACCGGTATTTTTAACCTCCACGGTAGCCGTCAGTTCACCGTTAAAATCAGAAGAACTGAGTTTCAGGTTGCTGTATTCGAAACTGGTATACGACAGCCCATAGCCAAACTCATACGCAACCGGCACGTTAAAGGTGGTATAATAACGGTAACCAACGTAAATATCTTCTTCGTAGGTAATCTGCCATGGCATGCGGCGCATAAACGAAAATCCAGAAAGATCGGCGGCATTGTCAACCACATCCGATGCTTCAGGAACTCCCGGAAAGTTTTTAGCAGTGGGAGCGTCGGCATATGACATAGGGAACGTGACAGCCAGTTTTCCGGATGGATTGACTTTTCCGCTCAATACATCGATTACCGAGTTTCCGCCTTCCTGGCCCGGCTGCCATGCCAATAAGATCGCATCAGGCATATCGCGCCAGCTGGCTACTTCAACAACGCCAGCCACATTCAACACAACAACTGCTTTTTTCCCTTTGGCATGGAATGCTTCCGACACATTTTTGATCATTTCTTTTTCAGTGGCTGTCAGGTAGAAATCGCCTTCGGTTGCCGTGCGGTCGCGTCCTTCGCCGGCATTACGCCCAATAGTAATCAGGGCAATATCATTTTTATCGGCCATTTTTGCAGCAAGAGCCTTAGAAACCGGCATTTCTTCAACCGGTTCTTTCCCGCCTAAAAACGCCAATGGATTTTTAGACGGGCCACGTTTAGCCTCCGCTTCTTTCATGTATTTATTGTAAATAGCCTTCAACTCGTCGTTGGCCGCATAGCCCCCATTGATAATCCCATCGGTCAAAGAAACAGTATACGCTTCATTCACGTCGCCGCTCCCGGTACCTCCGGAGATAAAATCGTACGACGTATTTCCAAATGCAGCAATGGTTTTCACATCGGCCGGCATGGGCAACGCATTGCTGGCATTTTTAAGCAGTACCATCCCATCGGTGGCCGCCTGACGGGTAACAGCAGCATGCGCGGGCAAATCCGGATTATTACTGTATGCATAGTTGTTATAGCGCGGCGCTTTCAGCATAATTTTCAAGATACGCCCGACGTTGCGGTCTAAAATTTTCTCGTCTAATTTACCGGTATTCACCGCATCAATCAGTTCCTGAATTTGCTTTGGTTGTCCGGGCTGAATCATATCGTTACCGGCTTTCATCTGGGCTACCACATCGCTGCCGCCGCCCCAGTCGGTCATTACATATCCCTGAAATCCCCAGTCATTGCGCAGAATTTTGGTCAGCAAATCTTCGCTTTCCGAGGTATAAATCCCGTTGATTTTGTTGTAAGAAGACATAACAGTCCAAGGCTGGGCTTCTTTCACTGCAATTTCAAAGCCTTTCAGATAGATTTCGCGCAAAGCACGTTCGCTCACAATCGTATTAACCGACATGCGGTTTGTCTCCGAGTTGTTGGCTGCAAAGTGTTTGATGGATGTTCCCACTCCATTCGACTGGATACCATTTACCATTGCAGCGGCCATTTTACCGGCCACCAGCGGGTCTTCCGAATAGTATTCAAAATTGCGGCCACATAACGGGTCACGCTGGATGTTTAAGGCAGGAGCCAACAAAATATCTGATCCATATTCTTTAACTTCATTTCCCATTGCCTTCCCAACGCTGTAAACCAGGGTCGTATCCCAGCTCGATGCCAAAACCGTTGCGATCGGGAAAGCCGTGCAATAGTATGTTTTATCGTCGCCTTTACGTTTAGGCTGAATACGGAGCCCGGCCGGCCCATCGGTCAATACCTGTGTAGCAATGCCCAATTCCGGAAACTCAGCAGAATTTCCGGCAGCGCCAGGCAAATATTTCCTGATTTTTTTGACCATTGCCGAATAAACCGAGTCATTCGGATCTGCTTCGCCTTTGAACCCGGCAGGCATTTTTGCCATAATCGAATCAGGAAGTTCGAAAAACATCCCGGTTCCGATAACCAATTGGGCTTTTTGTTTCAGGGTCATTTTCGAAATGATTTCCTGAACTTTCTGATCATCCGATTGTCCGGCTTTATTGCCAGAGCATTGCCAGAAAAAGATACTTAATAAAAGCAGTGTAAAAACATACACAAAGGCCTTCGATTGAGAGTTTTTCAGATTCATATCTTTAGATTTAATTATGATATTTTTTTAATATGTCATTATGACGCAATGATAATTTAAAAAAATTGATTTACCAAACAGAGATACCTCTGAATGAAATATTTATCTGCACAAGACAGACTTAACACATGTTTTAAAACAGGCTTTGATATAGAAGAAAATTTACCGACACGATTTTTGCCTCCTTACAACGTCCCGTATTTCCAGGTTGCCTTCACAAGACTCAAATCGCGCCGGCGCTTACGGATAAACTAAAACCAACTGCATCACAACAAAAGTCTGGCTTGACGATCGGGATCATTTTTCAGTTCCGGACGATCGTTTAAAACCATTGTTTCTCCTTTTTCCGGCGTATATCTTTTCCATTCGGGGAGCCCTCCATTATTGGGGTTCCCGGTACGCATAAACTGCAGCAGGGCCCCCGACATTTTTTCGGCCAGCGCCCGCGGGCGTTTTCCTCCTCCGGTGTGTGTAAGCATCAAATCGGTATTGGCAAACCAGAAACATATATCGAGACAGTGGAACGCCCGCATCCGGTTATTAAACAACGGCGGTTCCCAGCCAAACCATGCGAGATAGACCGGAGCTTTTTGTTTTGCTTTTGCATTGGCCGTATCGATAACCCCTTTCCGATTGCTGCTAACCAGGGTCATTATTTCAATTGGCTTGGCTTGATTGAAAACTTTGGCATAAGCATCGTAAACGGCTTCAGCTTTATCGCCCAGTCCGCTGCCCATACCAGCCCGCTCTTTTAACATTTCAATCGCTTTTTCGCGGGTAATCAGCTCCATTTCTGGCATGGTTCGAGCCATTCCCCATTCATGAAACGTGGTGCAAATTAACATCGGAACGTTCGATGAAAGTCCGTCCGGCTCATTAAAAAATTGTTCTTTTGTAATGTGAACACCATCGGCCACCGGAGCAAAGCCCCCACGCATGCCGGCTGTCCCCATTTCGGCAGCAGCCTTTTGCGCCGCCTTGTTGGCCAGTAAAATATAGTCTTTCCAAGGCATCTCCTGAAGTTTGTCGATTTCCGAAGGGGTTAACCCGGCTTCGTTCAGGATATACTCGCCTAATTTTCTGGAATAGGCCTGATCCATCGCTTTTATGGTTGACCCGCTTAACGGAACGGCTTTATGAAAAAGCCCTTTGGCTGCTGGCATCGCCATCAAGGTACAAACCTTTGCCCCGCCGCCCGACTGTCCCATGATGGTCACATTCGACGGATCTCCGCCAAAATTCGCGATATTGTCTTTTACCCATTTCAGGGCGGCTACCATATCGAGTGCCCCTACATTTCCGGAGTCGGCGTATTTCGAACCGCCCACGCCCGACAAATCACTAAAGCCGATCGGCCCCAGCCGGTGATTAATCGATACAAACACCACATCGCCTTTGCGGCTCAGGTTCTCGCCGTCATAGCCGTCCTGCTCGATGCCGTTCCCATTGGTGTATCCGCCACCATGCAACCAAACCAAAACCGGGCGCCTTTTCTGGTCGATGGCCGGGGTCCATATGTTTAGTTTCAGGCAATCTTCACTAACATCGTCGTAGTTCCAATGATCGACAAACGACGAATAGGCATTCGCATACCGGTTATCCATCAGTTGCGGAGCCGTGTTCCCCCACCAAACAGCGGGCAATATCCCGTCCCACGCTTTGGGCGGTCTGGGCGGCATAAACCGGTTGGGGCCAGCCGTGTTGTCGCCATAAGGTATTCCCCTGAACTGGGTTATCCCGCGAAGGATAAAACCTTTTACTTTCCCATATTGGGTCTCTGCAACAGCAATATCGTCGCCAATAAAAAGCTGTTGATCATCCATGTCCGGCCGGCTTTGGTCTGCAGCCACCGAAGGCAGAGCAAAAGAAGTCAGGCCGATTCCGGCAGCCCCGGCTCCCAGCGTTTGGAAAAAGTTTCTCCGATTAGTCTTCATTCTATTCTGATTTAATTTTTTTGAAACATTCGGCTATTTAAGCGTGATTTCTTTTTTCAGTTTGATGTCGCCTGCCGAGGCGCCGACCAGCAACTCAATTTTACACAAGTCATCGTCCCAGGCATGTTTGGTCTCGTTCCAGTACCGGAGGTTTTCAATCGGGATTTCCAGTTTCACGGTTTTGCTTTCTCCCGAAGCGAGCGAGACCCGTGAGAATGCCTTCAACTCTTTTGCAGGCCATTCAACTGAGGGATTTACACGGTGAACATACACCTGAACCACTTCGTCGGCAGCCATTTTCCCCGTATTTTTCAACTCAAACGCAACATGGATGATGTCGCTCTTACCATATTTATCCTTGTCCGTTTTTAGTTTCGAATAGTTGAACGTGGTGTAGGTGAGGCCATATCCGAAGGGATACATCACCGGTTTATTTTTCGTGTCGAACCAGCGGTAGCCAATCAGCGATTCTTCTGAATAATAAGCTGTGTTCGGGTCACCTTTTGCCGCTTCGTCTTTTTTCTCCTGAGATTTGTCTGTCGATTCGGTTTCCGAAACCAGGTTGGCAAACACATCAGCACTTTTCTTTCCCTGCGGATAATTACCCAGGGCATAAGCCGGCGAATCTTCCAGTTTTACGGGCAGCGTGAACGGTAATCTCCCGCTCGGAGAAATTTTACCGATCAGCACGTCAGCCAGCGCATTTCCACCTTCGCTCCCGTTGAACCACGAGATGAGCAACGCTTTCGACAGGGGTTTAACCACGTTCAGGTCGTTGGGCGCACCACTGGTCAGAACGGTGACAATGTTCGGGTTAACTTCCGCAATTTTCTTAATCAGCTCGTCTTGTCCGGATGGCAGGAAAATGTCTTTGCGGTCACTTCCTTCGGTTTCAACAGCCCGATTGTCTCCTCCGATAAACAATACAATGCTGGCTTTCTTCGCCACTTCAATGGCTTCCTTGGCCAGTTTCTGGGCTGCCAGCTCTTTTTCCTGATTTTCTTTTTCCAGTTGTTCAGGCGTTTTTCTCACCCAGCTGAATTTAACAGGTTCATACCCTTGCGCAAAAAGGATCTCGGCTTTATCTCCAATCCGGTTTTTCAATCCATCCAGTGGCGTAATCTCGTACAATGTTTTCACACCGGCCCCTAATCCTCCTGTTGCCATGATTTGCGTGGCATTCGCCCCGATCACGGCAATGACCGGCTTGTTTTCGAGTTTCAACGGAAGGGCGCCTTCATTTTTCAACAAAACAATCGACTTGCAGGCAACTTCGTAGGCGATTTTCTGCTGCGCGGGTTGCGAGGTCATTTCCTTATTTGCCATATCTTCAGGAACAGGCTTGATGGCCATCCGGACCCGCAGAATTTCGCGAACACGCTGGTTGATGGTTTCTTCTGAAACCAAGCCTGCTTTTATTGAATCAATCAGGGCTTGTCCGAGGTATTTCTGGTCGGGCATTTCCACATTAAGCCCGGCTTTCACTGACCTAACGGTGCTGTGTGTTCCGCCCCAGTCGGAAATGACCATCCCGGCAAAACCCCAATCCTGACGAAGAATTTTATCGAGCAATATCTCGTTTTCGGCGCACCAGAACCCGTTCACTTTGTTGTAGGCCGACATCACGCCAAAAGCATCCGCTTCTTCGACGGCAGCCCTGAACGGCGGCAGATAAATTTCATGCATAGCGCGTTCGCCAATAATCACATTCACTGTTCCACGGTTGTCTTCCTGATTGTTTAGCGCATAATGTTTCAGGCAAACGGCCACACCATTGTCTTGCACACCTTTGGTATAGCCAACGGCCAGTTTTGAGCTCAGGAACGGATCTTCGCTGAGATACTCATAGGTCCGTCCACCGGTTGGGATGCGCTGAATATTGATGGCCGGCCCGAGGATCATATCTTTTCCGCGCAAACGTGCTTCTTTAGCCATGCCGGTTCCGTAGGAATAAGCCAGCTCGGGGCTCCAGGTCGCAGCCAGCGCCGATCCGGTGGGGAAGAACGTAGCTTTGTCGGTTTCCCAACCCAGGCCGGCCCAGCCTTTGGGCTGCATTTCTTCGCGAATGCCAAAAGGCCCGTCGGCATATTTGATGTCGGCGATGCCAAGCCTTTCAACTCCGGCCGAAACAAACATGAATTTGGCGTGGAGCATATTCACTTTTTCTTCGAGCGTCATCTGGCTAATGATCCCGTCAATCTGCCTGTCGTATTGAAGCAATGCAGATCGATGACCTTTTTCAGCCGACAGGGATACTATCGGAAGCATCATTACTGCTATAATTATAAATTTTAAGTTTCGCATTAAGTTGAATATTTATGTTATGTTGCGATTTTTCAGGATACGTCTGGGTTAATCGCTGCCTTATTTTTTTTTGAATGACAAAAACAATTCTTATTTGAATAATAATGGGGCAAAGGTGTTTAGATACATCCTCCAGTTATCCCAAGTATGTCCGCCTTCAGACACAAAAAAAGTATGCTTTAGCCCGTTTTCAGTCAATTTGGCATCCAGTTTCTGTGCGCTTTCCCATACAAAATCTCCTTTCCCGCAAGCCAACCAATACAACTTATACCCGGCCTTTTTCAGCCCTTGCAACTTTTCATCGATATCGGGCTGTTCACCCCACAACCCCATACTTAATGGACAAATGTACTGAAACATACCAGGATACTCATTGGCTGCAGAGATGGTATGCCCGCCCCCCATCGAAAGGCCTGCAATAGCCCGGTGATCCGGATCGGCAAGTACCCTGAAGTTTTTTTCGATGTATGGTACAATATCTTTCACAATGCTGTTTACATATAGGTTTTTTCTGGAAGGATCCCTGAAATCGAATTCTCCCTCGGGTAGCTGGGTCGTTTTAGCAGCCATTTGATTCGGATTGCCGTTGGGCATGACACAGATCATTGGAACAGCCAGACCTTTTTCGATGAGATTATCCAAAATCTGACAAGTGCGTCCCATTGTGCTCCAGGCGTCCTCGTCGCCACCGGCACCGTGCAGCAGATATAACACCGGATAGCTCTGTTTGCCAGATTCATAGCCATATGGGGTGTAAACAAACAATCTTCGGTTCAATCCCAACGTAGGAGAATCATACCATACCTGGTGCAGGTTCCCGCGCTTTTTAGCTTCGACGTAATTCTCTGTTTTTTTGCCAGGAATTAATAAAACACTCAGGTAACGGGTGCCGTCGCGTTGCAGAAAAATGTTGTTTGGATCATTAATCGACACCCCATCCACAATAAAACTATAGGTATAGAGCTCCGGAGCAGGCAGAGGCAGGGTTATCGACCAAAGTCCGGCTTCGTCTTTTGTAAGATTGGTTTTCCCCGGAACATCCATTTTACCGAACGAGGTTTCTATCTTGACCGTCGGCAAAAAACCACCCGTGATTTGCACTGAATCGGCACTAGGGGCCAATAATCTAAACGTTACTTCTGTTTTACCAATTTCCGGCGAAACAATCGGCTTTCTGTTCATGAAATTGGAAAGCTCCTGCGCATAAGCTCCCATGAAAAATGCCAGGAGAATAATCGACAACAAAATGTTTTTTCGGTTCATAAGTATAAATTTTCAAAGTTGGTCTGTACAATTTTCGTATCAGCTTCTGTTTTTCATTTTTAAGATCCAACGCATGGAATAGCCATTTATTCGCTTCGCGGATTTCCCTTTGGTCAATTCATTTTTTGTTTTGTATGGGCTATGTCTCTTATGGCCATTTCATCCATGAACAAAAGCTGGTCTTTGTGTGGAAGTGGTGCGGCTTTCACTTCGTCGCCCAGCTCAATCACTTCCGGATTATTGTTGCTGAAGGCAGGCCAGACAGGCAACCCTTCGCCATTGGGGTTGCCTGTTTTAGCAAAATTTACCCAATAGCTGCTCATCACCTCTTCCAGATTATAGTCTACGTCGGTGAACGGACGGTTCCAGAATTTCAGGGTATGAAGGGCATAGCCAAACTCAGCCGAATGAAATGCCCCGTAATTGGGTTCGCCCGGAGGAACCCGCTTAAAATAGTAGAGATACGATTCCCCGGTTCCGTGAATCGCCTGCATTCGGGCCCAGGTATAATTATGCCAGCCAAAGATAAGCTGCGAAACCAGCTTCTGCGACCGGACCGCTTCGTCGTCGGTTGTGGCCGGGAATAGCTGAAGGTAGCGGTTAGCGTTCTCTCCGTATTGCGCTTTGGCCATTTCCTGAAATTTTTCAGCCGAAACAGGCGGGCCAAACGAAACGCCATCGTCGGCATTCCATCCGGTAATAAGTGGCACATCGTTTTGTTTCCCGGCAGCAAACGTTTCGCGGATCGGCGGAACCACTACCTGATCGATGGTTATCCCAAAACGGCCCGGCACGTTCAGTAATGAATCAGCCGACAGAGCGCGCATATCTGCAATCGACGCAGCACCAAGCTTTTCGGATATTTGCCGACCGGCTTCTTCGGCTGCCGACAAAGTCTGGCCCAACGAGAGTTGTTCCCCAAACATTGCGCCACTCTGCCCAATTGCTTTTTGAAAAAGACCTTTTGCCAACGGAGAAACCACCAACATGTTTACACTGAAAGATCCGGCAGACTGGCCGGCGATAGTCACATTATCCGGGTCGCCGCCAAAGGCCGCAATATTTTCTTTTACCCATTTCAGGGCGGCAATCTGGTCAAGTATCCCGTAATTCCCGGAAACCTTCAGATCAGATTCAGCCGAAAGCTCCGGATGGGCCATAAACCCGAAGATTCCCAACCGATAATTGATTGTAATAAAAACAACACCCTTGGCTGCCATTCCTTCCCCGTTGTACAGAGGTACCGTTCCCGATCCGGAAGACAACGCCCCTCCGTGGATCCAGACTATTACGGGCAGTTTATCCTGATCTGTTTTGGCCGGCGTCCAGATATTCAGGTATAAACAGTCTTCACTGATTGGTTTTTCCGGAGCCATAAACTCGGTGGTCCAGCAAAAGAACGGTTTGGGCGGTTGTTGCATAGCCGATGGCGGATTGTCGACACAGGGACGGACACCCTCCCAAGGAACAACCGGCTGCGGGGCTTTCCAGCGCAAATCGCCAACCGGAGGTGCGGCATACGGAATGCCCATGAAGATTTTTATTTCCTGATTATCCGATAGTTTACCAGAAACCAGCCCGGCTTTTGTTGCAACCGAGACTATGTCGATGGTTCTCCCCTTTTGCCCTGAATTACAAGCAAAAAGAACAGTCATCAAGATTAGTAGCAGGGTATTTTTCATCAGTTGAGGTTTTATGGGTTGTAAGCATACGCATTAAACGATTTTAGCGGAAAAGCATCGGGGCAAATTCGGCCAGGTTATGTCTCCAGGTTATAAAGGTATGACCAGCCGGATAACTGTTTGTCTGATATTTAATCCCGAATTTATCGAACAGGGCTTTTGTATTTTCCCCATTTTGATAGGCTATATCCGCTTCACCGCCCATGGCGATCCAGAAAAGTTTGAGTTTGTTAATTTCCGGGTTCCTGAGGGCCGACGCATATTTTTCCTCTACAACTTTCAGGTTATCAGCAAAAAACCTGTACTAAGGGGCAAAACATAACCAAATTTTTCAGGGAAAAAGATCGCCATATTCAACGCCTGTAAGCCTCCCATCGAGAGGCCGGCATAAGCCCGGTTTTCGCGCGAAGCGGCCACCTTATAGTTTGCCTCGACATACGGGACCAAGTCTTTGAAAAAGTAGTTGTAGTACGGATCAGTATCAACACCCACACCAGCAAAGAAGCCTCCGCCCGGATTTCCATAAGGCATAACCACGACCATGGGTTTAATCTTCCCGTCGGCCAGCAAATTATCAAGGATGAAATTGGCCCTTCCTGCAGTCGCCCACGATGCATCATTATCACCTCCACCATGTTGCAGGTAAAGAACCGGCAATTTTTCTGTCATTTTTTCATATCCCGGAGGCGTATAAATATGAACCCGGCTCATTGCCCCGAGCGATTCGGCATAAAACCAAACCTTCGTGAGCCTGCCATGCGGAACATTTTTTATTGCCTGATAATCCGACTCTTTACCCGGCACTTCTACCAAATTGGAATAACCGCCGGCTCCTTCCTTTACCTGTATGTTTTTGGGATCGACGACCTTCAAGCCGTCAACCATAAAATCGTACGAATACAAATCGGGGGTAACCGGTCCAACTGTTACTGTCCAAATTCCAAGTTCGTCCTTTTGTAACTTCAGCGCACCATAACTTTTCTGGAAATCGCCTGAAACAGTTACGTCTGATGCTTTTGGAGCATACATACTGAATGTAATTTTGTGATCGGCCGATATCCGGATCGATTTTAATGTATCACCCGGTGTTGGCTTAAATCCCGGGAATTGAGCATTTGCGCTATCATAGCAAGACACAAGTACTCCTACGATGGCTGCCCCATATAGGTATTTTGATATTTTGTTCATTGCTCTGAATTTATCATTACTTACAACTAAAAGAATTTGAAACAAATGGCAGAACCTGGTAAAGCGCCGTATGCCAATACTCCCAGGTATGACCGCCGTCGCGAACACGGAACTGACAGGGTATTCCCGCCTCGCCCATTGCCAATACAAATTCGACATTGGCTTTAAACGTAAAATCGTCGTCGCCACAATCAATAAACCATTTTACTGTTTTCATGGCGTCAACTTTTTCCTTGCCGGCGTTTTTCACCAATTTCACACAGTTATTATCCTCAACCAGCTGGTGAATTTTCTTTTGGACCGGATCGTTAAAGTTAATCCAGAACAAATTGTCGTGCCGGTACAAGTAGCCGCTCATCGAATAGGCCGCGCAAAACAGTTCGGGATGGTGCGACGCGTAAACAATGGTCCCGCCCCCGCCCATCGACAAGCCGGCCACGGCCCGATGGTTTTTATCGCCGACAACACGGTAGTTTGCTTCAATAAAGGGAACTAATTCCTGAAAGAAATAATCTTCATAGCGCCAGTCCGGGTTGTTGAAATAATTCATAAATGTTTTCCCGGCTTCCGGACAAACAATAATCATCTCGGTTGCATCGCCTGAATCCATTAAAGGATTGGCTACATCAACCAACCGGCCTTTTTCGGGCCAATCGGTATGACTTCCACCGCCACCGTGCAACAGGTACAAAACCGGATATTTTTTATCCGGGTCCGTCGTATAACTTTTCGGCAGATAAACAGCGTACTCGCGTTCCTGATTCAAAATTTTGCTGGGCATGGTTTTATACTCAACCTTTCCCACGGCCGGCATTTGGGCATACGCCCCCAAAGCCAGCCCAATAAGTACAATTAGGGTAAAAATTTGCTTCATAAGTTTTTATTTTGGAAAGCCATTTGACACAAAAGGAAGGGCTGTATACAAAGCCGAATGCCAGTATTCCCAATCGTGGCCCCCATCGCGGACCCGCAATTGGTACGGAACCCGGGCTTTCTTCATAGCTTGACAAAAAGCGATGTTAACGTCAAACAAAAAATCGTCGTCGCCACAATCGATAAACCATCGGACGGTTTTCAATTTCTCTTTGATCTCGTCGTTGGCATTTTCAACAAATTTTACGCAATGGTTTTCTATAACCGACTGATTTAATGCTTTGAACTTATTGTCATCGATTTGCATGCCGCCACCTGGCTCCAGCCCCATCAGAGCGCTCATGGCATAAGCCGACGAAAACAGTTCGGGATGTTTCTGCGCGTAAACAGTCGTTCCGCCTCCACCCATCGAAAGGCCGGCAATGGCACGGTGCTGCTTATCGCCGATAATGCGGTATTTCGATTCAATGTAGGGTAGAAATTCGGTGAAAAAGAACGTTTCGTATGGCCAGCCTTCCATGTCGAAATAACCATTCCAGATGCGGCCTGCATCCGGAACAACAATAATCATCTCGACAGCTTCACCTGCATCAATCAATTTATTGGCAACATCCTGCAGATGACCGCGCTGCACCCATCCGTTGTTGTTGTCGAAAACTCCGTGAAGCAAATAAAGCACCGGGTATTTTTTCTCCGGATTGGTTGTATAACTTTTGGGAAGATAGACCGAATATTGCCGGTACACGTTCAGGATTACGCTCTTCATGCTATCAACCTTTACCTGGCCTTGTGCGGGCATCTGCGGAAATTGCGCAAAAGTAACTGTAGTTATCAGCAGAAAGAGCAATAAGACGCATTGTTTTTTAGTCATACTATTTTGTTTATTAATTGATATGCTCCGGATCGTAAACAATGCTGGCGCTTCCGTTTGTAACAATCATCGGCTTTTGTGCAGCGCCCGGAATAACAAGAGGGTATGGATTTCCTTCCGGTGCCGTTCCGGAAGAAAGCTGTTCGGCCAACTGCCGCATTTCGGTCATGTATGTTTTATCGAACGCTTTTTTAACATGCGGATAGTGCCCGCAATATAGTTTAGTGATGCCCCTTTCCATCAATGATTCCATCGTGCGGCAAGATTGCGCATAAATTGCCATCGGCACATGTGGCTGAAGCTGCATCCAAACCTGACCTGATCCAAAGGCATCGCCGGAATAACAGTTACCGGCATCCCAGTCGAGCAAAACGATAGAGCCTGGCGTATGGCCCGGCATCAAACGGACTTCGAGCGTAATTCCGCCCAAATCGAACGTTTGCCCGTCGGCCACATAATGCGTTTTCCCCGTGTAGCCGACTCCTTTACGCCCAATCAATACCGAATCGGCCGGATGATAATAGATTTCATCAAAGTATTTTACATTACCGGCGTGATCGGGATGCAAATGGGTAATGACCACATAAAGCGGTTTTTGGGTAATCAACCGCACTACCGAATCGAGTTTTTCGCATTTGGTGCCGGTGTCAATCAACATCGCTTTATCAGAGCCTTCAATGATGTACATGCTGGCTTTGTCGTCTGTTTCGACCACCCACATGTTTTTTTCGAGCCTGCTGATCGAAAGATCATCGTTGGTAAAAACCGGTGCCGATGCAGTCTGCCATCCGAGAAAAAGCAAAATGATGGCAGCAACTGAAAATTTCAGGGTCATCGTATTTGGTTGTTAGTTATGGATAAGAGAAATTATATCAGCCGGCGCCGCCTGGCCTAACCTCTGGCAAGCGCTGGCCGATCTGATCTTATTTAAAGAGAAGCGGGACAAATTGCGACAAATAAACCCGCCAGTTAGTCCAGGTGTGGCCACCTTCGGTTTCCTGATATGTGTATTTCATTCCCATGCCGTCGAGCTTGGCCCTGTAATCGGTCACGTTTTTATACAGGAAGTCTGATTTGCCAATTCCAATCCAGTATAATTTGTACCCGTTTTTCATCTGGGTTTGCAACGTAGCATCAAAATTCTGGTAAACTTTCGATTGAACATTTTCGTTTGGCATGATGGCCGCCGAGAACAACCCGACATAGTCAAATGTATTGGGGTAGTAACGTGAAATATGGAGCGAATGGTATCCACCCATTGATAAGCCGGCAATTGCCCGGTTGCTTTTATCGGCTTTCACCCGATAATTGCTTTCAATAAATTTGATTACATCCGGAAAGGTTTCTTCAAATTTGCCATCCATCGTATGATCGAGTTGCATGGTTGGTTTATAAAAACCAAGGCTCGATTCGCCGGGAGCAGCTTCTTGCACCACATTTCCATTGGTCATTACCACAATCATCGGTTTGGCTTTCCCTTGGGCAATCAGGTTGTCCATGATTTGAGAAGTACGTCCCAAGGCAATCCAGGCTTCTTCGTCGCCCCCCATTCCATGAAGCAAATAAAGAACAGGATATTTTTCAGCGCTTTTTTCATATCCCGGAGGAGTATAAATGGTGAGCCGGCGCGACATTCCATTACCCGGAGAATCGTACCAGCGCCGGGTTACCGATCCGTGAGGCACTTTATTCACGGTATATAAATCGCCTTTGCCACCTCCCACAATAAACACGCTAAATACGGATGACACGTCGCGGATCATGTAAACATTATTCGGATCGGTGGTTTTGAACCCATCGACGATAACGTTATATAAATACAGATCCGATTGAAGGGGCTGCGAAGTAAAAGTCCACACTCCTTTTTCATCTTTTACTAAATTAGCAACACCCGGCGCATCGAATGTCCCAAATTGGGTTTTCATTTTAACGGGCGGCAAGAAATCGCCTGTAATTTGTACGGAATCGGCGGCAGGCGCCTGAACTCGGAAAGTTACCGATTTATCGGGGTTTACTTCCGGCGATATGATTTGAGAACCACCCCAAAGCGCTTGCTGGGCATACGTCGAAAGGCATAACAAGGCTATGAAAGCCATTGTGAGGATTAGTTGTTTTTTCATCTGTATAAATTTTCAATGTTGGTTCGTACAATTTTCGTATCTATTCCTGTTTTTCAAACTAGTTTTTCAACGAGATGGAATAGCCATGATCCGGTTATTATTTTCATTATCGGTTGGTGTTTGTAAATCATGGCTATTTCTCAAGCAAATATTGTTGTTAAAATATTGAAATTTAGGTGTGTACTTATGGAACTCCATGCCTTGAAAGTTAGCTTCTCTACTAATATTTACATGGCCTTTGGTGCCACCACCATAAATTTTGTTACCATGGCATGTTCGTTTCATAAGTATAAATTTTCAATGTTGGTTCGTACAATTTCCGTAACTGCGTTAGTTTTTCAATCTGAAATCCAACGCATGGAACCTGCCCAAAGAATCAAGTCGCTATGCATAATTTAGCTATGGTTCGTTTCATCAGCTCCCTATTGTTGTTAAGTTACACTATTTTATCCTGAACTACACTATTTTATCCCGAAACAGGCTTTTTTAGGCAAGGAGTTATTTTAGACTGCAAAAGCCTGCTTGTGTTTAATTGACACATTAAAAAATTCAGATTTCATGACTCAACCTAAAACTTTGTTTTTTTACTCACTTCAGCTTGCTCTCATCCAGACGGAAAAACCGGACTGCATTGTTATATAAAATATCGCGCTTTTGCTCAAACGATAGATAGGGAGCATTTTCAATGACACCGATCGATGTTTCGAACAACTTCGGCCACATCATAAAATCGGTCCCGTACATAATTCGTTTGCCGAAGCCGGCCTGAACCAACCGTTTGATGTAGGCATGAATTTCTTCGAGCGGATAGCTCCAAATCATTCCGGAAATATCGCAATACACATAAGCATTGGCTCCCATCAGGGCAATTAACTCATCAACCATCGGGTAACCGGCATGTTGAACCCAGATTTTCAGTTTGGGATGACGGGCCAGCAAATCTTCGAGTAACAAGGGATTTCCCAGCGATGCGCGGTATTTCGGCTGTGTAATATTGGCCATGCCATTCCCGCCAGTACCCATGTGTATGCCTACCGGTACGCCCAGTTCTTCGGCTACAGCAAAATAAGCGTCCAGCGAAGGGTCGCTTGGCGACATCCCCTGATATTGAGGGGCAACTTCGCTCATCACCTTATAAAAACCGTTTGAAAGCGAATCGCGAAAAGCCTCAACACTCATTTCATTGGAACTGCTGACCCCGATTCCCGGGATGATGCGCCCTTTCGGGGCTGCATTGTACCAACGGTGCAAAATTTCGGCATCGCTAAACGCCACGAGAGTCATGTTTAACCGGTTCATGGTTTCCAACACGGCTGCCTGCATTTCCTCATCGCTCTTGGCTGGCTGAAGCGGATCAGGACAGTCGAGGTTCATAAACGAAGGTGGCTGCTCATTGGGATCAGACCCAGGCATGTTACTTAAAAACCAGGGGCACATCGGCGATGCCCAGCTGGGGTTCACCTTCATGGTATGCACGTGCACATCGATTATGGGCAAATGTTTAGCCGGCGTTGTCGACTGTCCCTTGACCCATAAGCCCGAAACGAGCAGCAACGCAGCAATGGTAATTTTTGTTTTGTTTAAATTCATATGCTCATGATTTATACTAAACAGGTTGCTCCGGACATAATTCCTGACTTATATCCGGAACAACCTGCCAATTGGATTAACCGGTTTTACCATCCCGGATTTTGAACCAGGTTCTTGTTTACTCCCATTTCATGTTCGGGGAACGGGAGCAACTCGTGTTTGCCTGCCTTAAATCCGTATTTTTCATTGGAGTATGGATAGGTCACATTGTAAGAACCATCGCTGTTAAGACCTGAGAAAACTGGAACTTGTTTCCCTTGGTTAGCCAAAACAGTGGCAGCATCGCCCCACCGGACCAAATCCTGAAAACGAACCTGCTCGATACAGAGTTCCAGGCGTTTTTCTTTCTTGATATCGTTGAGTGTAACACTCGACAAAGCCGGCAACTGGGCCCGGGTCCGAATCTGGTTAATGTAGTTCAACGCGCCTGTCTGATCGCCCGATTGCAAACAAGCTTCGGCAGCCAGCAACAAGACTTCGGCATAACGCATCAAACGGTAGTTGTTGTCGGTAACCAATCCCCAGGAGTTTGGAATTACCTCCGAGCCTACAAAACGCCATTTCCAGTCGAAATATCCCTGATGACCGTACAAACTTGTACCGGCATTGATGGTAACCGGGGCAACCGGGGCTCCAATTGTTTTAACCTGCTCATAGGTTTTAATGGTTGCATTCAACCTATAGCCGTTTTCCCCTTCCATTTCTACAAAAGCATCATACAGCGCTTTGGTTGGGTTGGCAAACCCCCAACCGCCAGGATACAGGTCGTGAAGCCCCATCCAATAACCCCACAACGACAGCTTATCGCTTCGCCAGCCATACATATTGCCCAGCATGGTAGTCCCTTGGTTAAATGCATTTTCACCATCGTTAATTGAGTTAACCTCAAAAATATTCTCCGGCCCAAAATCTTCCACTTTACGCAAAACGTTTTCGTAATTCGAGATCAAGGCATATTTCCCGGAGTTGATAACCTGTTTTAACGTGATAGCTGCTTCGCTGTATTTGCCTTCAAAAACCTGGGCTTTGCCGAGAAATGCCTGGGCAGCCTGTTTGGTCAGCCGGGCCCCTGTCGACTTGTCGGTTGCGCTGCTCTTTTCAGGCAGGACCCCCGAGGCAATGGCTTCGTTCAGGTCGGTTTCAATCTGGGACCAGAATTGACTGATTTCACCGTTGGGCTGCTGATATTCGCTGGGGGCCAATTCGTGGGTCACAAACGGCGCCGGGCCCCATAAAGTCACTAAATTGAAGTTAGCCCAGGCTCGTGCAATTTTAGCCTCGGCAATAGCCCGCTTTTTCACATCCGATTCAGCCTTAAAGTTGTTTATAACCAGGTTCGACCGATAGATCAACGAATACAATCCGCTAAAATACCCGCTCATGGTACTGTTCGACGTACTGAATTTGTATTCGTTGAGTTGCTCCAGAATGGAGTTGTCGCCGCGCGAGCCCCCTCCGGAGAAAATATCATCCGACAAAGTATTCTTCAGAAAAAAGTCATTGTATGCCATACTGCGCCATTGCAGGTAAACAGCTGCAATAGCCTCTTCGGCATCGTTATCGGTTTTATAAAAACTTTCGATGGAGGTTGTTCCCTGCTGATCGACTTCGTCCAGCATGTTTTCGCAGGAATTCAGGAAAACACCGCCAATGATCAAACTAAGCAGATATATGAATTTTGTTCTCATAATTCACTGTTTTAAAAAGTTACATTGATACCAAATACAGCTTTCCGGGAGTTGGGGTACGAGCCCTTGTCAACACCCAGTGATGAGGTTGAGCCAGCCGAGGCTTCGGGGTCAAAGCCGGGATAGCTGGTAAATACAAACCAGTCGTCGAGCGAAGTATACACGCGCAGGCTGCTCATATACAACTTGTTGCTCAATCGTTTCGGGAGTGTATAGCCTAACTGTATCTGTTTGATCTTAAAGAATGAACCATCCATGACGGCGTCGCTACTGATCCAGTATTTATCTTCCCCATTGGCATTGGGGCGCGGCTTGGAGGCACTGGTATTGGTTGTCGTCCAACGGTCATCGTAGAAAATTTTCAGTTTATTCCCTCTCGGGCGATCGATGCGGGTTAAACAGTTATACACATCGTTGCCCTGTGAACCGGCGCCAAAAACGGTCAGGTCGAACCCCTTGTAGGTTGCATTTACCGTGATCCCGTAAGTAAAATCAGGGATACCGCTCCCGAGCATCACTTTATCATCATCCGTTATGGCGCTGTCATTATTCTGGTCTACAAAAACCGGGTCGCCGGTGGCATCGTCAATATCGGCCAGTTCATAGCCGCGCATGTACCAAACCGGGTACCCTTTTTCGAAAGCAGTAATCCCTTGTTGGGTATGGAACGAAGCCCCGTTGATCCGCGAAATACTGGGATCGAGATAAGTTACCTTATTTTTCAGGGTTGCCAGGTTTCCCCGGATAGAATAGTTAAAACCCCGAATAGTTTCACTCCAGCCTAATTCAAGCTCAATTCCTTTGTTCGACACATTCCCGGCATTCACGGTTGTTGAACTAACCCCGGTTTCATAAGGAGGCGTAATAGTAACCAGAAGGTCTTTGGTTTGTTTGTCGAAATAGTCGAAACCGAAACTGAACCGGTCTTTGAAGGCCCGCAAATCAAACCCCAGGTCGGTCTGTTCCGAAGTTTCCCATTTAAGCTCCGGATTGCTAAGCGTACTTGGGTACGATGCAATCTGATAAGCTACATCGTCCGAATACGGATACGAACCTCCGGAAGCAATTGAGGCGCGGTATGCAAAGTTCCCCAACGGACCGGTGCTCCCATTTTGCCCCCAGCTGGCACGCAATTTTAAACTGGTAATGGGCGTATTTTTCGGGAAGAAGTTTTCGTTTGAAATGGTATACCCTGCCGACACTGCCGGGAATGTTCCCCAACGGTTGTTGGCCGGAAGTATTGACACATCGCTGGCATCGCGACGTAACGAAGCCTGGAGAAAATAGGTATTCGCATAGTTATAGATAAAACGCCCAAAATAAGAGAACTGACGTCCGGCCTCGCTGTACCCTCCGGAAACGCTTTTGGTGGCGGTTGCAGTCAGGTAATTCAAATCACGGTACAGCGGGTCATCTTTAGTAATGGCATTGCCCGATGCAGTAACCGTTGTTGAGTACGGGTTTGAATACGAAATACCCAACATGGTGGTCAAATTGTGGTTCCCTTTGTTGTAATTGTAATTTGCAAAGTTTTCCCACTGATAATAGATGTTGTTGGTATTGGTACGCCCAACCCCAATGTTATCGTTCTTGGTTACATCGTTTGCATAATAGATATAGTTGAAATAATAACTACTGTAGAACCCTCCGCGATATCCCAATTTTGAGGTGATTGTCAGGTTTTTGACCGGCTTGAAATCGGCATAAATGGTACCCATAACATTCCCGCCTTCGGCTTTCGAGTCGGTGCGGTCGCGCATAATCAGCGGATGGACCTGATCCGATTTAAATATCTGCGACAACCCATAATAACGGCCTTTTTCATCAGTTAGCAAAACTTTTCCGGCATCAAGCAGGTCTTGCATATAGGTTGGCAAATTGTCGGCATCAAAATAAGCCGGGGTCAGGGGGTCCATCGTTAAAACGGCAGCCAGCAAACTACCATATTCAGAGTTTTCAGACACCGATTTACTCTTGTATTTTTCAAGAATCGTGGTTGTCCCGATTTTTAACCAACTTTTAATGTTATAATCGGCATTAATCATACCCGTTACCCGGTTATAAACGTCATCATCGCCTTTAACAATCCCATTTTGGTCGAGATACGAAAGTGATAAATTATACGAACCCCGTTCATTTCCGCCCTGCAAACTAAGGTTGTGTTTTTGCATAAGAGATGTTTCGAAAGCCACATCGGTCCAGTCGGTATCAGTAGTTTTATCCCATAACGAAGAAACTTCGTTGGCCGAAATAAAGTTGGCCTCGGTCATATAGTTAATGTATTCATTGGCGTTCATCACCTTCGGGATCCGGGCCAGTTGATTGGTTACATACTGAAAGTCGTAGGTGATTTTGCCATCGCCCTTTTTCCCTCTTTTGGTGGTAATCAGGACAACACCATTACCGGCCTGGGCCCCATAGATAGCCGCCGAAGCCGCATCTTTCAGTACTTCAATCGATTCGATGTTATTCGGATCGATCGGACCAATATCGGAAGTCCGCAACCCGTCGACCACATACAGCGGGTCGGACGAAGCATTCGAACTAAACCCGCGAATACGTACGGTGGCGCTTTTCCCGGGCGCCCCGGATGTTTGGATAATCTGAACGCCGGCTGTTTTTCCCTGCAGGGCCTGTTCCGGGCGCACGATGGTCCGGTTTTCCATGTCGGAGGTTTTTACCTGAGAAATAGCGCCGGTCAAATCGCTTTTCTTGATTGTACCATAACCCACGGCAACCACTTCTTCGATCCCGATTGTTTCTTCAGACATAACCACATCAAGTGTTGTTTTGCCATCCAGCGAAAATTCCTGTGTCTTCATCCCGACAAATGAAAAAACCAAAACCGCATTGGCATTTACATCCGTAAGAACATAGGAACCATCAGCTCCGGTTATCGTCCCGTTGGTTGTGCCTTTCACAACAACGGTTACTCCGGGAAGGGCCATCCCTTTTTCATCGGTCACTTTACCCGAAACTTTTTTGATTTGCTGCATCTGCATAATCGGTTCGGTTACCGAGGTTATTGCAATATATTTATCGACAATCTTATAAGTATAGCCGGTATCCTTCAGCAAATCGGCCATCACGCGATCGATGGTTTCGTTGATGTACCTGACGTTCACCTTCTTATCCAAGATACTCTCATTGTATTTCAGCACAAAATGATAACCGGATTCCTGCTCCAGCCGTTCAATTACTTCCCTGAAGGTAGAATTCATCGTGAGGCTTAACCGGGACGATTGTCCGAACGAAACGGCGTAAATGTGCATGCTGAATAAGAACACGAAAAGCGCAGTTATTTTCATAATCCGCAATAGTTTAGTAATGTCCCGATAAATCGGGTCATAATCCACATTTTTTTTCATAAATTTGACGTGTTTTAGTTAATAAGTGCCTTTGTCCAGAAGGCTTTATTTTCATCACATGGGTTGGTTGAGATAATCAACCTGAAGGCAGACCGGAAATATGTCCAGTATTTTCGGTCTGATTGTTTTTAGCCTGAGTTTTGTTTTTCCATAAGTCGTTATCGTTTGGTTTTTTGTTTATTCACTGTGCCGTATATTATTCCAAATAGATCCGTGCAGGCTTGTCAATCCGGTGTTCAATCCGATAGTTCAATCCGGAGGTAATCTTTAATACTTCCAGAATCTGGTCGATTGGTTTATATTTCATTACCGTTAACATGTAACGCTCGTTTGCAACCTGAGGGTTTTGAATTACAATTTCCACATTATACCAACGCTCAATTTTCCGGGCAATTTCGTCCAGCGGTTCACTCCTGAAGGTAATAATTCCCTCTTTCCAGGAAGTATACATGCCAGGATCGACCTTGCTAATAACAATACTTTTCGAGTCTTCCTGATACAAAACATTCTCTCCGGGGAACAACTTTGTTAACTCTTTACCGCTTTTGGCCAGCACGCCCAGGCTGCCCTCGACCAATGTCGTATTAACTTCTTTTTCTTCCGGATAGGCTTCAACATTGAACGAAGTGCCATAAACCTTAAAATCGAGTAAACGGGTTTGGATGACAAACGGGTGCTCCGCATCTTTGGCAACATCGAAAAAAGCCTCTCCTTCGAGTTGCACCTGGCGCTGCCCGTTGTTGTATGATCCGGAGTAAACCAACTTACTTCCGGAATTTAACTGAACCGTTGTACCATCGGGCAAAACAACATTTGACATCTGACCCGGGGGAACTTCAACCTTTGTACTGGCCATATACGAAAACAAAACCGGTGATTTGCCAGGGACAAAATACCGGACAGACATTCCCAGTCCAAAAACAAGCACAACGGCAGCTGCATTGCCGACAACCCGCAACAACTTTTTAACCTTGCTTTTCCCCTGGATCTGATCGACCAATATTTCAGACCAGGCTTTTACCGGGTTGTCGGTTGATTGGGCAGTCAGGGCCCAAATCTGTTTGTAGCGGATAAATTCGTCCCTGTTTTCCGGAGCAGCATCAATCCAGTCAAAAACCTGCTTCACCTCGACTTCCGAAGCTTTCCCCGACAAATATTTATTGATGAGTGAGTAATCCATTTTTTCGTGTTCTAATATGAGTACACGCATTCTGGCGCCATCCCCATATCGATTCTTTGAAAAAATGTGATTTTTTTTACCGCCTATCGGGTCATCAGGTAAGGTACTGCATGATCAGCTGAACCAGCAACATTGGAAAATAGTCTGACAAAGAAGACTTTAACGTTTTAATTGCCCGGGTTATATTCGCTTCGACCGCTTTTTCTGTGATTCCCAATTCTTCGGCAATTTCTTTGTTCCGCTTGTTGCCAAACCGGCTCATAACAAAAACTTCGCGGCATTTATCGGGCAACTCGTTAATCGATCGCTGTATAATCTCCTCCAACTCGGTAACCTCAATCGAATGGAAGTCGAATGACTCCAAGACTTCCCGGTTTATATCAGCCTCTTTGGTATTTAGCAGTTTATCCTGATATTTATTGGCCACTTTTTTGTGGCGGAGGTAATTCAGGCAACCAGACCGGGCATAGGTAAATAAGAATGATTTGATGCCGTTGACGGTTTCAACTTTTTCCCGGT
This sequence comes from Bacteroidota bacterium, assembly GCA_029265715.1. Lineage (GTDB taxonomy): Bacteria > Bacteroidota > Bacteroidia > Bacteroidales > Prolixibacteraceae > Aquipluma. The sequence continues at coordinate 10,958 of JAJUGZ010000002.1, read as the reverse complement.
TCAGCCAAAGGTTTATAAACGCTTCCTGCGCCAAGCTTTGGGCTTTATCGTGATCGTTAATAAACTGGTCGCAAAAACCAACAATCTGCCTGTAACCTGATTTGAAAATCCGTTCAAATGCAAGTTCATCGCCGCTTTTAAAACGATGAAAGAAAAACTCGCCAAAGTCAGGTTGTGTGATTATCATGTTAAAACCGCAACAAATCTCAGAATTGCAAATATGCTATTTTTACAATTGTGTACAACCGACACAATATTAATATTTTCAATGACGACTTTTTTTCAGAAATACATCCCGTTGTTTTTATACGAAGCAATGAACCCTGTGATAAAAATTTTGATTCCCCAATTTTTATTTTTAGTTTGCAGAACATAAAACTACCATTTTATTACACCTTGATTTATCGCAATATGATTACCGATCTGCTTCAAAATTCGTCCTTATTAATTACACTGACCATCATGTACAGCTTTTGGGTGCGAAAAAGAGAATCGGTCTTGCTTATTCATAAACTGATCGGTGGCATTTTATTTGGCGGCATCGCCATAGGCGGTATGCTTATGCCTTTTAACTACACCCCCGGCATTATTTACGACGGCCGTTCGATTGTGATGACCCTGGCCGGCGTTTTTGGAGGAGGGACAGTGGTTCTTATTTCAGCCATATTTGCCGCATCATACCGGCTTTACCTGGATGGACCGGGTGTTTACGCCGGCGTTGCCACCATCGCAATTACAGCATTGGTGGGCCTTTTTTTTCGGCGCCGGTTTAACAACAAACCCGAAACAATCGGCATTCCTGCTTTTCTATGCATGGGTTTGCTCAGCAGCGCTGCCATGCTGTTGTGCCAGCTTTTGTTGCCATGGCCAACCGGCCTAAGCGTGATAAAAAATATCTGGCTCCCTGTTGGTGCTATATTTCCCATTGCAACAACCGTTATGGGGCTCCTGATGAAAAATGAAACCTTGCGCATCCTCGGAGAAGCTGCCATCCGCGAAAGCGAAATACGCTACCGGACGACCCTGCACAGCATTGGCGATGCTGTAATCACAACCGACAAATCAGGAGAAATAACCTATTTAAACCCCATTGCCGAACAATTAACCGGCTACACAGAACAAGAAGCCTCAGGCCGCCCAATTGAAGAAATCTTTCAAATCATCCAGGAAGAAAGCAGGCAAAAAAGCGAAAGCCCGGTAAAAAAAGTACTCCGCGAAGGAATTATCTGCGGATTAGCCAACCACACTCTCCTGATTAACAAACAAGGGCAGGAAATTCCGATTGCCGACAGCGGGGCTCCCATTAAAAACACCAACGGCGATATTGACGGGGTCGTGCTGGTTTTTCGCGACCAGACTGCCGAACGGCTGCTACACCGGCAAGTACAGGAAAGCCGGGAACGGTTTAAACGGGCTGTCAACAGTGTGCCCGACATGATTACAATCTACAACCTCGATTTGAAAATCCAGTTTGTAAACGAGTCGCTGCTGAGTAAAAATGGAAAAACAATTCAGGAAATGATCGGCCATTCGCCCGAAGAATTCTGGAATGCCCCTGAGTTTGAAAAATACCTGGAATTATTACAAAAGGCCCGTCAAACCGGAATGCCCCAAAAACTGGACGTTTGTATCCGGCAAAACCAGCAAACGCCAACCTACCTGGATATTTCATTCATCCCGCTTTCGTCCGGCGATGGGAATATTCACGAAATCATGGCCATTGCCCACGATTATACCAACGACAAATTGGCCGAAGAAGAACTGCAGGAAAAAGAACGGCTGTTCCATAACCTGGCCGAAAATTCGCCGGTGGGCATTTCCCAGACCCGGGCCGACGGGTACACAACCTATGTGAACCCGAGCTGGAAACGATTAAGCGGAATGAGCTACGACCAGGCTATCGGCTACGGATGGATGAAAGCCCTGCACCCCGACGATAAGTTAGATGTAAAAAAAAGCTGGGACAAGGCAACCGGTAACTCAGAAAAATCAGTTGCCGAGTACCGCTTTTTAAAACCCGACGGCAGCATTACCTGGGTCTTGGGCGAGGCCGTGCCCGAAATCACTACAAGCGGCGAAGTTATTGGTTACATCGGGACAATTACCGACATAACCTCGCGCAAGGAAACAGAAGCGGCGCTGCTCCAGGTAACCGAAAATTTTAAGGCTACGATGGACGAATCGCCTCTCGGAATGCGTATCGTATCGCCCGAAGGGAAAACGCTCTATGTTAATGAAGCATTACTGGCAATTTACGGATACACCGGGTTAGAAGAGTTCTTAAATACTCCGGATGAAAAACGCTTCACCCCCGAAAGTCTGGAACAACACAAAATACGTCGCGAAAAAAGGAAAAAAGGAGAGAGTGTCCCGGCAGAATACGAGACCGAAATTGTAAACAAGGCTGGCGATATCCGGTGTGTCCAGGTTTTCCGAAAAATGATAAACTGGAACGGGGAAAAACACTTTTTAGCAATTTACCAGGATATTACCGAAAAGAAAAAGATCATCGCCGAACTCCGGCTTGCCAAAGAAGAAGCAGAGGAAAGCGACCGTCTGAAATCGGCATTCCTGGCTAATATGAGCCACGAAATCCGCACGCCGCTAAATGCCATCCTGGGCTTTACCAACATCTTATCGATGGAAGAAGACACGACCAGCGAATTGCGGGCCGAATATGCCAACATTATCAACCGGAGCGCCGAAAGCCTGTTGCATATTATAAACGACATTCTCGATGTATCGAAACTGGAAACAGGCCAACTTAAGATCTATAAAAGTAAAACCTGCATAGACCCGCTCTTAGACGAACTTCATACGATATTCCGGAAAAAACTGGATGAACTGGGGAAAGAACATATCGAATTAAAACTGTTACGACCAGGAAACCCGGTTTATCTGAACACCGATAAAGTCAGGCTAAACCAGGTTCTTATGAACTTGCTCAGCAATTCAATCAAATTTACCGAAACCGGAGCTATCGAATTTGGGATTTCCGAAATATCCGATCATAAAATCTGGTTTTTTGTAGCCGATACCGGGATCGGGATCAGCCCCCAGTCTCAAACCAAAATTTTTGAACGGTTCAGGCAGGCCGAAGAATCATTGTCCCGGGTTTACGGCGGAACCGGCCTGGGGCTTTCTATCGCCAAAAACTTAGTTGAATTAATGGAGGGCAAGATCATGCTCGAATCTGAGGTTGGCAAAGGCAGCCGCTTCTCGTTTTACCTGCCGTTAAACTAACCCCCAAACGGTTATGCCATCACACTTCGCTGATGGATCTGGCGATAAACACAATCGGTGCTTGAACATACGGCGCAACGATATTCCCTGAATTTCACCTCCTTCCCTACCCCGATCACACCGCTGATCGACTTCACCGGGTGCATCAGGGCCGAGGGTGTGAGGCTCACCCCACAGCAACGATCGGGGAACAATGAAAAAAGTTTGTGCTGCTCGGAAACCGACCACTGGCAGTAGCCGGGACTATACCGGTTCGTTATTTTCTCGCCTGATGACGACACCTGCTCCAGTAAAATCTCCTGCATCTTATCGCCGGCCGATTCGGCGACAAACGAACCCACCAGGTCATATACATACCCCAGCACCGGGTCGCCGTCAAGGAGCAACGCTTTCGATCGTTCGCTGATTACAGCCCCGGCCGTACAAATAAAAAATGCCAGGCGTTCCGATTTTTTCAGTTCATGCCGAACCGTATGCCCCACATGAAATTCGATTCCTTCGGCCACAATTTTATGGCTCCTGTGAACCGGCTCGTCCAAATCAACAAGCCGATACGCACAGCGAATATCTGGCAAATCGACTGCAAACGCCAAGGCCTCGGCCAAATACTCATCAATTGGCTCGGGCAACGGGCCTTCGCCAAACCCCAGCGATTGTTCCAGTAATGGCAAATCCAGAACCAGTTCATCGAACCGAAAACTGAACTCTTTTATCATGGGTTACAATATTCTTCGAACAAAGATTGATATTTATTCTTTTCGTTAATCTCTCCAATGCCGGTAAATTCGGTTGGTCCGGTGAACCATTCAACCTCTTCGACGGTGAATTTCCCAAACGTGCTTTGCAGCATCACTTTTTTCCGCCCCGGTAAATTGATATAACCTTTCATCCGGATTAAATCGTCTTTCACCTTCAATATATATTCATCCAGTTTCACCGGACTAATTTCCAGATTGGTTTTTACCACAACCGATTCCAGGTCAGGCCGGCAACTCTCAGTACTTTCTTCGAGCCGGAACACTTTGAACGGCAATTTCTTCATTTCAAAGTCAACGCGGGCAAACGACGTTTCCACAACGTGAGCAAACGGATTAATCCTCCGGATTTCTTCCCCGAGCGGGCTGTCATTTCCCTCGACCAGGTCGAGCTTATTAATTACCACCGTATCGGCCACCCTGATCTGATGTTCCAACCGGTTTCGCAAAGCTTTCACCCGGTCGAAATTCAGTGCATCAACGATACACCAGGTATATTCCAGATAAACTTTTCCACGCAGCTTTTCCGACTGAAATATCTGCCCCAGACTGATCGGATCAGACATCCCTGAAGCCTCCATTACCAACACATCGGGCTTTACCTGGTCGGTGAAAACGGCAAGCGAATCGATAAAGCTGCCCAACAGGCAAACGCAAAAAACCGAGCCGTTGTTAATTTCCAACAGCTCGAAGCCTGCGGCATTACCGCCCGCCGATTTTAATTCGTTCCCGTCGATATTAACCTGCGAAAACTCGTTCTGGATGATTGCAATTTTTCGTTGTCCTCCGTATGCTTTCAGGTAATTCTTCAGGAATGTAGTTTTCCCGCTTCCTAAAAAACCGGTAACCAAGTGCAGCCCGACACTCATTTTATCAAACTCAATGATTCCTGAATCGCTTTGGTAATCTCACTTTTAGGCGGAATCTGGCTGATAAAAGTTACCTTGCCATTAATGCAGGTGGTCGGCACGTTCTGAACCCCCAAAGCCATCATCATCCGGATTCCGTCGATATCTTTGATTTTATGCTCGTTAACAACCACCTTACTGCCAAACTCAGCCGAAGCCTGTCTGACAGCCTCAACCATGTACTGGCACGGCGCGCACGAAGCCGAATCGAGCGTGATAATGTCAACAATAACTTTATCGGCACTCCAATGCCCGTCCAAATCGAGCGGCTGGATCGATGAGGTGTGCTTTAGTTCGCGGGTTACCTGCTGAATGTATTCATCGTAAACCAGATCAGTTACAGCTTTCAGGTTGGCAACCGGCGTATCCATCGGGAGATCGCAGCCGGGGGCCAGCACGAAACCGGTTTTCCCGCCTGCATCGAGACAAGAAATAGCTTCTTTTTTCGAATCGGTTTCGTTGCCCAGCAACAACACACTGGTCAGTTTCATATTGCCCCCAAAACTAATTTGCTTTTGCAAGGCAATTTCCTTCACGAATTCCAGCGGAATGTTCTCATCAATCGAAACATTGTCGGGGCGGCAATCGCACATGGCCTCGATGTTCTGCCGGGCATGACCGCAAACAAAAAATGAACTGAACTTCCCGTTCTTTCTAACAGACTCAAAAATCCGCGAAACATAGGGCGAAACAAACGTTTCGAACGACAGGGGGTCAATCTGGCTGGTCATCGGGTCGACCACGGCAATCACATCGCAACCGGCGTTCATCAATATTTCGGCATGCTTTATCCCAACTTCGGCGCAGAAATCCATCAGTTCGAAAACAGAATCCGGATCTTCAAAAAGCTTCATAAAAATTTCGGTGCCCAGCAAGTGCAGAGCCAGTGTAAACGGTCCGGTAATCAGGCCATACAAAGCAATGTCCGGATATCTGGCCCGCAACGATTTTGCCGCCTTGACTACTTCTGGAATACGTCCTGAATTTTCGGTCAGCATCTTTAAATCTGACAGCTTCACGCCTTCGGACAACGGATGCGAAACAACAGCCGGAGGGTTCTCCTTCGACCAGTTCAGTTTACAGCCCAGAATTTCAGCCTCAATCTGAAGGTCGAATGCCACCGGGATACCATCCGGGCGGTACAGTTCAATCGCTTTGCTGATCCCCTCAACCATCAGGTCGCCCGATCTCAGGTACTCCTCCGCATCAACTCCCAACAAAAAACCACCGTGAACACCCACAAACGGAACCCACGGCACCCGCTCAACCGGCTGAAGCCGGAAAGCCTTCTCTAACAATTTCACCCCCTGCATTTATCTGTACTTTAAGCTATTCTTCGGTTCAGGAATTCAACAACGCCCTGCGGGTCGGGAGAATAATAATCGGCCCCAATCTTCTCGCAAAATTCCTGATTTACAGGCGCTCCACCAATGGCTACCACAGTCTCGGGTTTTAACTTTTTGATTTCACGGGTTATTGAATCCATGTTGGTCATGGTGGTAGTAAGCAAAGCCGATAAGCCAATCACCGCGCCCGGGTACTCTTCCAACGCCGCAATAAATTTAGCGGCGGGCACATCGGTCCCCAGATCAACCACGTTATACCCGTTGCCTTCAACCATCATAGCGACCAGGTTCTTGCCAATATCGTGCAGGTCGCCCAACACGGTTCCAATAATAAAGGTCCCTTTTTGCCGGGCTTCCCCGGAGGCAAAAAATGGTTTCAGGTGCATCATGGCCGTACTCATTGCTTTGGCCGACATCAAAACCTGTGGAACAAAAATCTTGTTCTCACGGAATTTGATCCCTACTTTTTCCATTCCCGCCATCAGTCCTTTGGTCAGAATATCCTGAACAGCAACACCTTCAGCTATCGCCCTGGCTGTTAGTTCATCGGCCCCGTCCTGCCCTTTCATTTGCGGTGGGAAAGGCGCCACCTTATTTATTTTGCCAAACTCGATGCATTCGGCAATTTGGGTTAGCAGTTCGCTCATATTAAAAGTTTTATTGTCAGTTTTTTACAAAGCTACCAACGATACCTTTGCTTAAAAATAGTATTTTATTTGAAAAAGATGGAAATTATTACTTTATTTAAGGCTAAATAACTAATACCAAATCAATGTCGTTTAGATAAAGTTGTGGGTTAAACGACATTGAATATCAAATATCCAATCTTCCATGTTCAAAACACTGAATTCTGAAATTGCCAGGCCATGCTGATCCGGAAAAGACACTTCATTATCCCGCCAACGATTGTCGGGGAGCAAAAAAACAACCCGATTACCCGCGATTTATACCTCACCGAAATTGCCAACTTACTGATCCCAATCAATGAAACCTGGACTTATCCGGAACCGCTGGCCGACCACATGCTGGCCTATTGCTACAAAGGCGACGGGTTTGTTTCGATTGCCGGCGACCAGATCCCGGTCAGGCAAAACCAGTTTTTTATCATTCCGGCCGGTTTCGGGTTTTCGTATTTGTCGGATAAACAGGGCGCTAATTTTTACACCTGCCATTTTAACGGCAGCAAAAGCCAGATCTTGAGCAAGGATTTTACCGTTGTGCGCGACCTGCTCCCATCGGTGAACAATATGGTGGCCAACCGGCTGATGCTGTTCGACGAAATCTTTAACAACTTAGGCAACGGCTTTCACAACGAAAACCTGGAATATGTGAGCTTCTGTTTCGGACATTTGCTGGCCACCTTCGTTTATGCCTGCAAAACCAGCGACGACATTGCCGAAGAACAAAACCCGGTTGTCCGGAAAGCCATCAGCTACATGGAAAGCAATCTCGCCAAAACACTTACGCTGGAACAACTGGCAGCCGAAGCTGGCTACTCGCCTACTTACTTTACAACAACATTTAAGGCTGCCACCGGCTACCCACCCATTCAGTATTTCAATCACCTGCGAATTATGCGCGCCTGCGAATACCTCGACCAAACCCGCATGAAAGTGAAAGAGATTGCTTTCCGCATTGGCTACGCCGACCCGTATTATTTCAGTAAAGATTTTGCAAAAAAGATGGGTATGTCACCACGCCGGTACCGTAACCGGTTTGTCATGCGCAACCGAAAATACCACATTGCAAACACCTGAAATATAGTAGCATCAGGTCTGTACACAGGGAGATTTCGCAAAGTGCTACAACGGAGAAACTATTTCTCCATCCGTTTCGGAGAATCTGCTAATTTCCATTAAACTATTAATTATCATTGATTTAATTTTAAAAGTACAAATCACATATTTTGTTGATTACTATTATTTAACATTGCTTTTTAAACAATGTATTGTGTTTATTAATTCAGCTAAAAATAACAGGTCATTTTTTTGAATATTTACCAAACTTTGTACATTTGTCGACATATAAAACCAAAAAAACAAAAGTTATGGCTTACAAAATTTCTGATGAGTGCATTGCTTGCGGTACTTGCATTGATGAATGTCCGGTAGAAGCTATCTCTGAAGGCGATATCTACAAAATTGATGCTGACCTTTGCACAGATTGTGGCTCATGTGCCGAAGTTTGCCCGGTTAGTGCAATTTCTGTTGCAGAATAATTCCGGTCGACATAAGATTTAAAGAGCCTGTCATCATTGTCAGGCTTTTTTTGTTTTTTGTAACCTTTTTTACAACTTTTTGGTATCATATTTGTCATTGAATACAAAGAATGAATCGCTGATGCAATGAAGTATTTTTTTACACTGATATGTTTAATCGTCTTTACAGCCCTGGCTCAGGCACAAATGGCAGGCAATTCCCAGCAGAACACGGCTGATTTTGGAATGGGAATTGAAGAGCAGCCCATGAAAATTGACAAAGTTTTTCCCAACCCGGTAAAAGACGTGTTAAATATCGAGATAACCACAAAAGATTCAGGATACATTACATGCAGCCTTTTCAACATTCTGGGTACCGAAATAAAGAAATGGGAGCCTTACTATGTTTCTTCCGGCAACCAAAAATTTAAGTTAGACCTGACCAGTTACAAAACCGGGGTATATATCCTGAAGATCACTAAAGACGGAGTGCAGCGGACCCAAATCATAAAAAAGAACTAATCTCCTGCTATTTGCCACTTCCCAATATTATCATGGTACGTATTTTACGCACGACAACCAATCATCCTGACTTCGAATCATTAATCAGACTGTTAGATGCGGATTTATGGAGCCGAAATTGTGAAGGCCAGGAAGCTTATTCCGCTCATAACAACGTTGCCTTTATCCAAACAGCGGTAGTTGCTTATCTGGATGACCAACCAGCCGGATGCGGATGTTTCAAACCCTTCGACAACGGCTCTGTCGAAATCAAGCGAATGTATGTTTGTCCAGCATTTCGGGGCCAAGGTATTTCAAAACTGGTTCTGGCAGAACTTGAACAATGGGCGGCCGAACTGGGCAACAAGATAGCCGTGCTGGAAACAGGACTCAGACAACCCGAAGCCATTGGTTTATATTCCGGATTTGGATATCAGGTCATTGAAAATTATGGTCCTTACAAAGACCTGCCGAATAGCGTTTGCTTCCAAAAAGAATTATCCAGATAACTTCTATCACGCATAAAATTACCGACAAATGAGCTTTGACGAACGTGCAAAAACCTGGGACAACGATCCGATAAAAACCGAACGATCACGCGACTTGGCCAGCGAGATAAAGGCCTTGCTCCCACAAGAAGCTGCCAATCGCGGATTTGAATTTGGCTGCGGGACTGGCCTGCTCAGTTTCGAACTAAAAGACACGTTTAAACACATCACGCTGGCTGATACCTCGGCCGGAATGATTGATGTACTGAACGAAAAGATCCAGGCTCTCCAAGTCGAAAACTTCAAGCCATTGCTTGCCGACATTTTTACTGACAAGCTACCCGGAAACTACGATGCTGTATTTACCCTGATGACCCTTCACCACATTTACGAACCAGAGAAAGCACTAGCAAAATTTCACGAACTACTCCGCCCGGGTGGTTATCTTTTTATTGCCGACCTGATTACCGAAGATGGCAGTTTTCATGCCCACGATCCGGAGTTTGACGGCCATAATGGATTTGATCCTCATGATTTGGGCAAAAAAATGCAGATGTCCGGATTTGAAATTGTAGCTAATAAAATTTTCTTCGAACTCGGGAAAGAGCACAACGGCATCTTAAGAAAATATCCATTGTTCCTGTTAGCCGGGAAAAAGGTTTAATAAAAATTAACGCCGTCCGAAGATTATCGGGTTAAATGTGATTGACGGCACTACTAAAAATTTCTCTTGACTCCTTAATCGGGTCCATGTTGATGGCAGCCCAATTTACCAAGCCATGCAAATGAGGCAACAACGATTTTCCCCGAACAGTTAATTCATACTCAACTTTGGGCGGAACCTGCGGATAAACCGTTCGCTTCACTAATCCGTCGGCTTCTAAGTTTTTAAGCGTTACGGCCAGCATTTTCTGAGAAATGGTCCCAATACAGGCACATAATTCATTAAACCTCAATACCCCCGCATCTTCAAGAATCATCAGCACCAACACCGACCACTTGTTCCCAATCCGGTCAACCACATTCCGGACAGGACAAAGTTCCGGATTTCCATATTTTTTTGAAATTTTTTCATCCATAACCCGATGATTTTCCCATTTCTAACTTACGGGTAAGTATTGAACTTTTACGTAAGTTATTGTTTTATTTCACCTTACATCATACTTTTGACTAACCAAAAGTAAGTAAAACACTTTAAGTAATCAAATATTCGAAAGTAATTAAAAACAACTAAAGAATTCGCAATGAAATAGCCATAAGAGCCATCGCTCATACAAACCGAGAATGTATAAATGGCTATTCCATCTCGTTGAAAAACCATTTTGAAAAACAGAAATAGATACGAAAATTGTAAGAAACAACTTTGAAAATTTATACGGATGAAACGAACATGCCACGGTAACAAAATTTATGGTGGTGGCACCAAAGGCCATGTAAATATTATTAGAGAAGCTAATTTTCATGGCATGGAGTTCCATAAGTACACACCTAAATTTCAATATTTTAACAACAATATTTAC
>JAJUGZ010000149.1 GCA_029265715.1 Bacteroidota bacterium | reverse complement strand
CGAAAGTCATTTCCTGAACCCAAAGCATGTAAAAGCTTGTCACCCGGGACTATCTGATCAGGATGCGGTACGGCTTGTTGATCAGTGTTTGCACGAAACCCGTTCCAAATCGGTCGATATGCTCCGGAAAAAGGAATTCGGCGGAGGTAATGTTATTCGGCATACCCATTTGAACCAGGCGCTCGAAAATCTGGTCGACCAGCACTTGTTTCGCTTCACTCATGGCAAAACAGCGTTGCGCCTTTTGCAAACGAAGCTCCAAAATCAATTGGGCGAAAAATCGCAAATCGAAAAATCGTCGCCGTATTTATCCGATCCATTGTTAAGCAAAATTGCCATGCGGATCTGGAGGGACAAGAAATAACTTTTCGGTTATCCGCCCCGTCAATTCAGACATTTGTTGTGGTTTATATTCAGGACATGTTTTTATTTTGCTCATTTGAAAAAGAACGACTATGAGACTTTTTATAATTTTTCTGATACTTGTTGGCAGTGTTTGCAATGCCAATGCGCAGGATATAAGCAGGTTTAATAAATCAGGCCAAATCGTTTACACTCAGTTGCACAATGGTAAACCCGATCCGGAAGGGGCCCGTTTAATTCTCACATACGAAAATGGAATTGCCCGGCTGGTTGTTGATCAATCGGGCAAACAGCTGATTCCGGAGGTCCCCACAGAAGCGACTTATTTGGACTATATTGCCAAAAGACCGTTCAGACTGCCGTTTTTCAGGATGGGAAGCAAATTTATACCTCCGGAGATTTTGATCCTCTTGACGGATTTAAACCCGAGGGCCCTTCGGAGAAGATCTTGGGCTACAACTGTCAGAAATATGTGGGCAGTTCGTTTTCGAACCGGATTGAATTATGGGTAACTACCGAAGCCGGGTTGTTGGGTTCGCCCATGTTGCGTTTCCCTTTTGCCAATGGACTTGTCCTGAAATACGTCCGCAACGAGAGCTCGGGTTTCGAGGCCAGCCATGTTTTATTTAGTAAAAAAGCCGGTAAAACATCTCTGTTGCCCGGCTTGTTGGGGCAAGAAGTTACTTCGGCAGAGTATCCGCAAAAAGTGGCGCGCTTACATCAAAGAAGTCAGGGTGTTCGACAACCAGATCATCAACTGGGAAGGGAAGACCGAAAACCCGGACGACGAACGTTTTGATTTTGTTTATCGCTATGCCGGAGGCACCGTTGTGCTCAAAAAGGTCAAACTTCCGGATGTGCCAGATGGAACCAGCCTGTTTGTCGAATTGAAACAACAATCGAATGGCGATGCATACGACCGTACCGGTTCGGTTTTCGTGGTGCCAGTCGACCAAAAGCAGAGCTTTCTGGACGGATTGAAATTTGGACTTGCCGCGCTTCCGGCCTACAAAAGTAAGCAAGGCATCGCTTACCAGGGTGTTGTTGCAACTCCCGAATATGCCCCGGTTATTGAGCTGGTCCGCTTTTTCACACCGTTTGGGATCCACTATTTTAACGACAAACGAAATGTGGGTATCCAATGGGAAGACACAACGGTTTACAAACAAGAGATTACCGAACTTCTGCCGTTGCTCAGAAAAGAGGCATGGATCGGCGTTTTCATTGGTAATTACGACCGGGGTGGGCATAAAGTCAGCCTGAAACTCGACTATCACCTGAATCGTCAGGAGTTGTCGGATAAACCGGCAAAGAAATATTGGATACAGCCCGTGTTTACAACGACCAATATCATGGAAATGGCGGGTCAGGAATATGCCACGATGTTCGATAGTGATACACTGACGGTTGCCTTTGATGTTCCGAAAGGCGTGAAGAATGTGACTTTCCGTTACCTCTCGACCGGGCATGGCGGCTGGGACAATGGTGATGAGTTTGTGCAAAAAACCAACGAAATTTTCATCGACTCGAAGCCGTTTTTTAACTATACTCCCTGGCGAACCGATTGTGCCACGTACCGGGCTTTTAACCCGGCCTCCGGAAACTTCTGGAATGGGTTATCGTCGTCAGACTACAGTCGGTCGGGCTGGTGTCCCGGGACTGTTTCCAATCCGCTTTACATGCCTGTTGGAGTGCTCTCTGAAGGCCTGCATACCATTCAGGTGTATATTCCGTTGGGGAAGCGGGACGGAAATATGTTTTCGGCCTGGAACATATCCGGGGTATTTATTGGTGAAATCGAATAGGATTCAATAAATCAGCACATTCTGGTTTTCTCATTTTGACAAATCCCTGTTCCATTTTGGCCAGGGACAAAACCTGTCGCTTGTTTGTAATGGTTTGATTAGCAGTATTGTTTCCGGTGTTTGTTGTTTTGGTATGAATGTTGGCTGTTTGTTGCCAGTAAAAATTCACACTAAAAATTCATAACATGGAAAAGAACACGTCAAAAGTTGTAATTGGTATCCTGGTTGCAGCTTTACTTATTGTTGTCGTTGGCAGTATCGTTTTATTTCAGAAAAACAGCCGCGAGTTCAACGACCAGCTAACATCAATGCAGGTTCAGGCAAACAATCTCAATCAGCAACTCACACAACGCGATTCGGTTATTAACGACATGATGCAAACTTACGACGAGATTGCCAAAAGCATCGAAGAAATCAAGGCCAGACGGAACATTGTTACGTTGAATAAATCAGAAAACGGCAAAATAGACCGCAAGGCCATTGCCAACGATATTCAAACCTTAGATGCGTTGCTGGAAGACAATAAACAAAAACTGGCAAACCTGAATGAAAAACTCCGCAAATCGGGGATTAAAATTACCCAGCTTGAAAACAAAATTGCCGAGCTGAACAAAGTGATCGAAGAGCGCGATGCCGAACTGGCTGAAGCCCGCAAGGTGATTGGAGAAAAAGACAACCAGATTGCTTCCCTGAACAACACGGTGAGCGACATGCAGGTTAACCTGGATAAAAAAGATACAGCCATGGTTCATCAGCAAAACGAAAACGCCAAAGTTTTTTATACCATCGGGACGCTGAAAGAGTTGAAGGCAAAGGGTTTGGTCGAGTATAATGGAGGCGTTCTGGGCCTTGGGCGCACCAAAACAATTGCCAACGAAATGAACAGTGCCGATTTTAAAGTGGCCGATCGCCGCAAAGTATCTTCAATACCGGTAAATGCCGCAAAAGCCAAACTGATAACCGAGCATCCGGCCGGTTCGTACGAATTTGTTGAAGACAAAGGGAAGATTGCTTCCCTGGAAATCAAAGATGCCGACCGCTTCTGGAAATACTCAAAATACATGGTGCTGGAAGTGAAATAACCGATCGGGTTTATTTTCCCCTACAATAACATGCAAACAATGCCGGCCAGGTTCTCAATGTTTGGGCGGCATTGTTTTTATCGGGTTATAACATGGGACTAAGCAGGCGGGCAAACGATTCGTTGGCTTTGCGAAAACGGGGCCTTTTCTTCCACTCGCGCAGTAAAACCTGTTCGCTTTGTTTAAGGTCGTTCATAAAATAGCTTATCAGGGTCGCAGCCGTTTTGGGGTCATAAATCATGGCATTCACCTCAAAATTTGTTTCCAGGCTCCTGAAATCCATATTGGCCGTGCCTACCGACGAAAAAATACCATCTACGATGATCACTTTGCTGTGGGTAAAACCGGCCCGGTAGAAGTAAACTTTGACCCCGGCTTCAAGCAACTCCTGAATGTACGAATCGGTTCCCCATTTCGGAATAATGGCATCCGATTTTCCCGGGACTAAAATCCGGACATCGATGCCTCCCAGTGCTGCCGTTTTCAGGGCCGTGATGATATCGCCGGTTGGCATCAGGTAAGGCGTGGCAATGTAAACATGCTCCGTAGCCGATGCAATGGCCGAAAAATAGGCCTGCCCGATACTTTCCCAGTCCGAATCAGGTCCGCTGGCCACAATTTGCACCAACGGCCCATTCCCCTCGCGCAAGGGTTGAAAATAGGGTTCGCCTTTTAATATTTCCCGCGAAACAAAATACCAGTCGGCCATGAATACAATCTGGAGGCTTGTAACTGCTCCTCCTTTGATCATCAGGTGCGTGTCGCGCCAGGAACCTAACCGGGGAGTTCCGTACAGATACCGGTTGGCAATGTTTAATCCCCCTACGAACCCGATAATGCCGTCAACAATCAAGATTTTGCGGTGGTTGCGGTAATTTACCCGCGAAGTCAGGTGCGGGAACCGAACTTTCATGAAACAATCAACCTTAATCCCGGCCTCCAACATGGGGCGGAAGAACCTCTTTTTCAATGCCCAGCTGCCCACATCGTCGTAGATAAAACGCACCTCAATGCCTTCTTTGGCCTTCCGGATCAACGTTTCGCGTAACTGGTTCCCCAGTTCATCATCCTCTACAATGTAGTACTCCAGATGAATGTGATGACGGGCATTTCCCATGGCCTCGAAAATTGCAGGAAAAGTTTCGTCGCCATTTTTCAGGACCGTCACCTCGTTATCGTTCGTTGCCAGGGCATGCGAGTTGGTCAGCAGTAGTTTGATCAGATGCTTTTTTGCCTGGACCACTTTGCTTAGTTGCGGGTGGTCGCCCGAAAAACTATCGAGCTGTCGCATCGTAAGCCGGCGTAACCTGACAAGGTCTTTCAACCTCTTGCGCGAGAACATTTTCTGCTTCCGGTATTCCTGGCCTAAAAACAGATAAAGGATGATCCCGGCGAAAGGGATTAACACCAACACCAACACCCAGCTAATGGTTTTTACCGGGTTCCGGTTCTCTAAAACAATCAGAACGGCAATGAAAACCACCGTTAAAAAATACAGAGAGGTTACCAGGTTGGGCATTAACTGCCAAAACTCAGAAAGAATGTTTACCATTGTTTGCTCCTGAAATGTGCGCCGGAACTAATTTCACAAAAAAATGCAATAAAACCAATTGGCTTGCGATATCCGTTTCGGATAAAATTATGTTCTTCAAGGTAGTTGATCGTCTCGGGGGAAAACTTATTTCTCCGGAAGTTGTTATTCTGGGCAACACAACTTTGTTATGTCCAAAACCGAAGAATATCAGAAAAAAGAGACAGGCCTGTTTGAGGTTGAACTGACCGATAATCAGGAAATATCGCCGGGGGTACACCTGATTGCCTGGCGGCGTATGCACGATTTTAATCCCGGGCAGGTAGTGAAAATTGCCCTTGACTATCAGCATCCACCGCGAATCTACAGTGTTTGCAGCGGCAATCAGGAAGAAGAGATCCGGGTTCTTTTCAACATTAAAAACGAAGGACTGTTAACGCCCCGTTTGTCGTCGCGCATACCGGGCGACCGCATTCTTGTTTCCAGGCCTTACGGAAGTTTTACCTCCGAAAGCGGCCCCGCCTGGTGGATTGCTACCGGTACCGGAATTGCCCCGTTTTACAGCATGTTCCGTTCCGGGCATGCAGCGGGGAAAACGTTGGTTCACGGAGTACGGCGCCTGAATCAGTTCTATTTTGAAGACGAACTGGAATGGGCACTCGGAGAAAACTACCTGCGTTGTTGCTCCGCAGAACAGTCCTGCAATGTGTTTCCCGGGCGGGTAACCGATTTTCTGGAGCAACAAAAAGAACTTCCGCTCGATCAGAACTATTATCTTTGCGGCAAAGCGTTGATGGTGGTTGAGGTGCGCGATTTGCTGATTGCAAAAGGGGTTCCTTATCAAAACATCGTCGCCGAAATTTATTTTTAGATTACAGAATGGCTAAAGCTGATTCTTTTGCCTTTTTATTTCTGCCTTTTGCTTTGAACAATGGACACACTTTTTGGAAAAACCCTGGACGAGTTGACAACGCTGGCTGTTGAGCTGGGATTGCCCAAGTTTACCGGTAAACAGCTGGCCGAATGGCTTTACAAGAAGGATGTTACCTCGATTGACGAGATGACCAATCTTTCGAAAAAATCGCGCGAATTGTTAGCCAGCAAGTATGAGGTTGGACTAATTTCCCCAACCCGCGTTCAGGAAAGTGTGGACGGGACTAAAAAGTACCTGTTCCCAACCATTCAGGATAAATTTATTGAAACTGCCATGATCCCGGATGCTGACCGCAAAACGGTGTGCGTTTCGTCGCAGGTTGGCTGCAAAATGGGTTGCTTGTTCTGCATGACGGCCAAACAAGGCTTTCAGGGGCAACTGTCGTCCGGCGAAATCATTAACCAGATTCGCAGTCTTCCTGAACGGCACGAAATTACCAACATCGTTTACATGGGCATGGGCGAGCCGTTCGATAATCTGGAACAGGTACTAAAAAGCCTCGAAATTCTAACATCGGACTGGGGCTTTGCCATGAGCCCCCGCCGAATTACGGTCTCAACCGTTGGAATTATTCCCGGGATGCTGACTTTTCTCGACCGATCTGAAGCTCATCTGGCCGTGAGTTTACATACTCCGTTTGACGAAGAACGCCGTAAGCTGATGCCCGTGCAAATAGCTTACCCGCTGAAAGATGTGATCCGCGAAATAAAAAGTTGGGATTTTGGCCGCCAGCGGCGTGTTTCGTTCGAATACATTGTATTCAAAGGAATGAACGACACCCCTCAGCATGTCAAAGAACTGGCCCGTTTGCTCGACGGGATCAAATGTCGCATCAACTTGATCCGCTTTCACCCCATTCCCGGTACTCCGCTCGAAGGGACTGACGAACAGACACTCCGGCAGTTTAAAGATTTGCTTAACGATAAAGGTATCCTGACAACCATTCGTGCCAGTCGGGGCCAGGATATTTATGCCGCCTGCGGCTTACTCTCGACCAAAGAATTGCTGGGAGAGAAGTTGTGATTTGCTCTCAAATTGTATCTTTAACGAGTTCTAGCACAGGCATAGCTTCTATACACTGGTTGATGGGCTCGGTTGTGATTTGCTCTCAAATTGTATCTTTAACGAGTTCTATCACAGG
>JAJUGZ010000139.1 GCA_029265715.1 Bacteroidota bacterium | reverse complement strand
CCATTAATCAACAAAAAATAACATAAAACACTGATTATGTGTGCTTTATAAAAAAACAACAAGAAGCATGGCCCAGCCTTAGGCAACAAAGACGTCAACTATAGACAGAGAAAAAGGGGTTTTTAGAGATGCCCTAAAATTTAATCGGGATATCTGATTAAATTTTAATTTGCGCCAGTCGCCCAAATTTTTTATTCAACCATAATGACAAAACGAGCAACACTGGGGCCGACAGAAATCCGGCAATCACATCAATCAGATAATGCGCCTTCAGATAAACAGTTGAAAAACAAAGCAAAACAAACAGTAATAAAACAAATTTGAATAAAGGACGGGCATAACGTGCACTGAGGTAACATAAAATGAGTGCTACCCCTACATGTGAACTGGGAAATGCAGCAGTTGGCCGTTCGCCCAGCTGATGGATTACATGCATCAGTTTCCCGAACAACCAACCTTCAGGGATTGAATTATCCGGAGGAAGAAAATAGAACTGAGGCCCGGCAACCGGAAATGCAATGAAAATCAAATAATAGATATAAAACGACACAGACACAACAAACACGGTTTTCGGGAAAAAACGGTTATTGAAACGCCAAATGTACAGGCAAACTCCCAATACGATCAGATAATACGAAAAATAAGCAAAGTGCATCAACTCGGCCAGCCATGGTTGCGGAAAGCTGACGGAAAACTGCAAACTGGGCTGACCTCCAAACAAGTACTCTTCTACTGTGGCAATAAACGGGTCAAAATCAAGGAAAAGCAGATTATTCAGCGAATCGGTCTCTGAATAGAAAAACCCAAACAAAATAAGTGGATAAAAATCACGGATGAAATGCCCTGCCGAGGCCAACCGGTCCTGTTTCGCTACAAGTACAACAATCCCACTGGCAATAAAAAGCCGAAACACCAAATGCCAGGCAGCCTGATCGATTTTACCCCAGCCCATCGCGACGATTATTGCGGTCAACCCCACATAACCGAGCGTAGCCCAATCGACTCCGGTTACATTTCGCTTAAAACTACGAATCTGAGTCATGCACTAAACCTAAAAAACAAGCCTAAAATTACACTTTTGTTACATTGCCCCTGTCGTTTTATTTGTTCAATAAACAATCCGGACAATGCGGTGTTGTTAACCATCGGAAAAACTGATCTCATTCACAGAGTGAGGGGCACTTTGTTAAACGAACTTTATTTACAGAAACTTAATTTTCACCTGTCCCCGAAAAATGCTTGAAATAAATAAATCGGGTTATCTTTGCGCCTTCATTTAAAACGACTATGCAGAAGATTCGAAACATTGCGATAATTGCGCACGTCGACCATGGCAAAACCACGCTGGTTGACAAGATGATCTATTATTGCAACATCCTGAAGGAACACGAAAAACGTCAGGAATTAATTCTTGACAACAACGATTTGGAACGTGAACGCGGAATTACCATTCTGGCCAAAAACGTTTCGGTAACATACAAAGACGTTAAGATTAACATCATAGACACTCCCGGGCACGCCGACTTTGGTGGTGAAGTTGAACGTGTGCTGAACATGGCCGACGGCGTATTGCTGTTGGTCGATGCATTTGAAGGGACCATGCCCCAAACCCGTTTCGTGCTTTCGAAAGCGCTGGCGCTTGGTTTGAAGCCGATCGTCGTAGTAAACAAAGTTGACAAACCCAACTGCCGCCCGGAAGAAGTTCATGAGCAGGTTTTCGACCTGATGTTCAGCCTCGATGCCACCGAAGAGCAATTGGATTTCCCGACTATTTACGGATCGGCCAAACAAGGCTGGATGTCGGACGACTGGAAAAAACCAGCCGACAATATCGGCGCCCTGCTGGACGCGATCATTAAATACATCCCGGCGCCCAAAGCCAGCCAGGGGACCCCGCAAATGCTGATTACCTCGCTCGACTACTCGTCGTATGTGGGCCGGATTGCCATCGGGCGTATCCACCGCGGCGAACTGCGCGAAGGAATGAACGTCTCGCTGGCCAAACGCGATGGTTCGATCAAACGTTGCCGGATCAAAGAATTACATACGTTTACCGGTTTGGGCCGCCAAAAAGTAGAAACCATGGTTGCCGGCGATATCTGTGCGCTGGTTGGTATCGACGATTTCGAAATTGGCGACACCATTTGCGACTACGAAAACCCGGAACCGCTCGACCCAATTGCCATCGACGAGCCAACCATGAGTATGTTGTTCACCATCAACAACTCGCCATTCTTTGGCCGTGAAGGCAAGTTTGTAACCTCGCGCCACCTGAAAGACCGTCTGGAAAAAGAACTGGAGAAAAACCTCGCGCTGCGGGTTGAGCCGACCGATTCGGCCGATTCGTTTATCGTTTACGGACGAGGTGTGCTGCATTTATCGGTTCTAATCGAAACCATGCGCCGCGAAGGTTACGAATTACAGGTCGGGCAGCCACAGGTACTTTTCAAGGAAATTGGCGGCGAAAAATGCGAACCGATCGAAGAAATGCATGTCGATGTGCCGGAAGAATATGCGGGAAAAGTCGTTGAACTGGTTACCGTTAGAAAAGGCTCTATGCAAAACATGGAGCGCAAAGGCGACCGGGTCCACCTCGAATTCCACATCCCCTCACGCGGCATCATCGGGTTACGTACCAATATGCTTACTGGCACCGCCGGCGAAGCCGTGATGACTCATCGGTTTATCGAGTACCAGCCGGTAAAAGGGAAAATAGAAGGGCGTACCGAAGGTTCGCTCATTTCGCTGGAAACCGGAACTGCCATCGCTTATGCGATCGATAAGCTGCAAGATCGCGGACGCTTTTTTATTGAACCGGGCGTAGAAGTTTACGAAGGCCAGGTCATCGGCGAAAGCACCCGCTCGGAAGATATGACCGTGAATGTTTGCCGCACCAAGAAACTGACCAACATCCGCGCTTCGGGCTCAGACGAAAAAGTAAAACTGACCCCTCCAATTGTGTTCAGCCTCGAAGAAGCGCTCGAATACATTGGCCCGGACGAATATGTGGAAGTAACGCCGCAATCAATCCGAATGCGCAAAATCTTCTTAAAAGAACACGAGCGGAAACGCGCTGCAAGCAAAACAACCATTTAACGTATCGATACAAGGCTGTCCGGATTTATCCCGACAGCTTTTTTTATCTGCTGAAAACTCAAGCTGCTTTATTTTCTGCAACATAATCCCGATTTTAAAAGGGTACAACATTCTTTTTCCCTTCAAATTGTTGTAACTTCTAATTGGCAACAACCCTTATTATAAATTTTAAAAACCAGCGATTATGAGCACTTTCAAAACTTGTACAGCCGGAATAGCAACGATTCTTTCGTGTAAACAAATCGCGCAATCGTTCAGCGAAAATATTTATGAGCTCTCAACGATCCGGAAAAACTGGTCGCCCAAGTATGCTGAAACCCTGAAAAAACAAATCGAAAACATACTCGAGACCTATTTTTCTTACGACTCTCTGGCTGAATTGCTTGAAAAACACAGCCAAATGCACGATCTGATGATTGCCGCTGTTAAAGATGTAACGGTTTTCCGCGCCCAACTAAAAGTTGACTTCAAAAACGACAAAAAATTTATCCAGGAAGTTTTTGACCAGCTTGGATATACCGACTTTTACAGTGAAACCAAAAACGGGGACCACTGGAGCCTGTACCGGTTAATGTCGTCCTTCAATAAAAATATGGATGCTGAATTAATGAACCGTATCCTGTCAGCCGGCATTGACAAACATTTGATAGACCGTCTGGTTAGCTATCGCGAGAAACTTACGGAATTGAAATCATGCCTGGAAGTCCTCCAGAACAGCACTTCGAAAATAGAAGCCGAAGCACATCAGAAAATCAATGAGGTTTACACCGAAATTAAAGACATTTGCCGCATTGCCACCGCATATTATGAATTCGATCCGGTCCAGCGCGACAAATTCTGCTTCTATCATGTGATGATCAACCTGAAAAAAAGCATGCTTCACCA
Source organism: Bacteroidota bacterium (assembly GCA_029265715.1). Taxonomy (GTDB): domain Bacteria; phylum Bacteroidota; class Bacteroidia; order Bacteroidales; family Prolixibacteraceae; genus Aquipluma. The sequence continues at coordinate 4,945 of JAJUGZ010000139.1, read as the reverse complement.
CGTATAAGAACAGCGAATCCGGAAACTTAAAACTCCGGATTCGTTGTTTATAATGGGTTGGTTTTTATTCTTATGCCCCTTGTTCGTCAACGGGCTCCTCTTCATTTTCTTCGTCAAATGTTACCGGTTCTTCCTCTTCTTCCTGATAAAAATCCTGCTCAGCAATCACCTGCGAAAGCGGTTTCAGGTGAGCCGGAACTTCAACAGGCTTTTCTTCTTCAAAATACGGGAAAACGTCAACAATATTGCAAACGGCAAGCGAAGTTGTCTGGTAAGGGACCAAAATATACGAAAGCCCTTTTTCCAACCGGTCGAGCGCCTGTTTCAGATCGTTGGCCGCAACCAGAAAATAATTGTTAATTTTCTTTTCTTTTCCACCTTTTTCGTCAATAGTCACAATGGCAATGCGGGCTTTGTACCACCACTCGCCATCTTCATCCGGAAAGATTTCGACGATATTCGACTTCTTGATGTTATCGACCGTAAACTCGCCGCGGACCATCGTTTGCAATTGTTTGATGATGCGGGTCTCGGCATCGGTAAACGAAACGGCATCGACCAAATACGCTTCACTTACTTTTCGTTCGCGACCATCATCATCAATCTTTACATATCGTACTTTACATTCGAACCAAGTCTGCATATTCTAAATTTTTGATTCGCAAAGATATCTGCATTCGGCATTTTCCGGCAGAAATCAGCAATTAGTTTTTCACAAAAAACAGGACGGCTCCCATCCCCAAAAATGATTTAAAACATTATCAACAACTTACAACCGACCCGGATAAACAAATCAGCCCGGTTGTTTGTATATGCAGTAAAACTCTAAACCCAGTCTATGATTATCGGATTATTGAAAGAATCGCCACCGGAACAACGGGTTGCCCTGATTCCAGAAACCACCGCCGCGCTGATCATGCAAAAAATAGACGTATTGGTTGAGACCGGAGCAGGCACAAGCGCGTTTTCGCCAGATGAAGCATTTTCGGCAAGCGGGGCCCGCGTAGCATCAAGGGCCGAAATACTTGAACGGGCTGATATTTTGGTACAGGTTGGCACTCCGGACAGAAAACTTATTTCGCTGATTGCAGAAGGCAAAGTCTGGGTTTCGCAGTTCAACCCCCTCTGGAATACAACATTGGTCAAAGTTTTTCAGGAAAAAGGAATAACCAGTTTCAGTCTCGATGCCTTACCGCGCACCACCCGGGCGCAGGCGATGGATGTACTTTCGTCGATGGCCACCGTTGCCGGATATAAAGCCGTTTTGGAGGCTGCCTCGCTTTTGCCATCCTTTTTCCCCATGTTCATGACCGCCGCCGGGACCATCCGCCCGGCCAATGTGCTGATTCTGGGCGCCGGGGTTGCCGGACTTCAGGCCATTGCCATTGCCCGCAAACTGGGGGCGCAGGTCGAAGTGTTTGATGTCCGCTCGGCCGTAAAGGAAGAAGTGATGAGCCTCGGGGCAAAATTTGTCGAAGTAGAAGGCGCCCGCGAAGACACTGCCGCCGGTGGTTATGCGGTGGAGCAACCCGACGATTTTAAACAGCGGCAGCAACAAGCCATTAACGAACACGCAGCCCGCTCCAATGTGATTATCTGCACGGCACAAATCCCGGGCAAGAAAGCGCCAATGCTTATCTCCAAAGAGGTTGTCGGCAACATGAGGCCCGGCTCGGTCATTATCGACCTGGCCGCCTCAACCGGAGGAAACTGCGAATTATCGGTCGATGGGCAAACGGTAACCCACAACGGGGTACGCATTGTCGGGCAATCAAACTACCCTTCGCTGATGCCTGTCGATGCCAGCAAAATGTTCAGCAAAAACCTGTTCAACTTTCTGGGTCTCCTGATCAACGACCATGGTTCGTTAAACCTCGACCTGAACGATGAAATCCTGAAAGGGGCCTGCATCACCCATCAGGGACAAATCATCAACGAGCGTGTTAAAGCGACCCTGCAACCCTAAACCAGAATAAATTATGGAACAGATACTCATTTATTTTTACACGTATAAAGAAGCCATCTTTATCATTGCCCTTTCTGTATTTCTCGGGATTGAAGTCATTTCGCACGTTCCGTCCGTGCTGCACACGCCGCTTATGTCGGGAGCCAATGCCATCAGCGGCGTCATCATCGTGGGCGGAATTATTTTAGTCGGCCATGCCAATACCGGCCGCATTTCGGAAGAACTCATCCTCGGGATTCTGGCCGTTATTCTCGGAACACTGAATGTGGCCGGTGGTTTTGTGGTTACCGATCGCATGCTCGAGATGTTTAAGAAAAAGAAAAAATAGCGGGCTATGGATAAAATCATCGGAACATCAGGCGCCCTGCCGTTCACAACAGGCGATGCCATCCTCGAGTTGAGTTACCTGCTGGCTGCCCTGCTGTTTGTTTACGGGCTGAAATTGCTGAGCCATCCGGAAACTGCCCGGAAAGGAAATTTCTATGCCGCCGGAGGCATGGTCCTGGCCATGGCCACCACACTGTTGCTACACAAGAACAACCTGCACGAATCCATTCCGCTGACGAATGCCATCATCATCGTCATATCGATCGCTGTTGGAACGGTCATCGGCTGGATTATGGCCCGGCGCGTAAAGATGACAGCCATGCCACAAATGGTTTCGTTTTTCAATGCCACAGGCGGCGCGGCTTCGGCATTGGTGGCCCTGCTCGAATTCCCAAAGGCCAACATGGGCAACACCGGATCAGTGCTGGTCACCCTGCTCGGGTTAATCATTGGCAGCATCGCGTTCAGCGGTTCAATGATTGCCTACGGAAAACTGGATGGCAAGGTCGGTGACATCCGCTCGAAGAACATGAAGTATGTTAACATGTTGCTTCTGGCAGTGACTGTTGCCCTGATGTTGTTCATGATGTTTTCCGGGCACGCTCCGGAAGAATTAAACTGGCACATCTACCTTCTGTTCGGGCTTTCGCTGCTTTATGGCGTGCTGTTCGTTATGCCCATCGGCGGGGCCGACATGCCGGTGGTTATTTCACTGCTAAACAGTTTCACCGGCATTGCCGCAGCCATGGCCGGGTTCATTTATAACAACGAAGCCATGATCCTGGGTGGTATTTTAGTCGGTGCAGCCGGCAGTATCCTGACGGTTTTGATGTGCAAAGCCATGAACCGCTCGTTGCTGAACGTGATTGTCGGGGCCTTTGGCGGAAGCGCTTCCGGAGAAACACAAGCCGAAGGCACCATGAAAGAAATCACATTGAGCGATGCCTCCATTTTGCTGGCCTATTCGCAAAATGTGGTCATCATTCCCGGCTACGGGATGGCCGTTGCCCAGGCACAGCATGCCTGCCGCGAATTAGACAAACTACTCGAATCGCGCGGTGTAACAGTGCGCTACGCCATCCATCCGGTTGCAGGCCGCATGCCGGGCCACATGAATGTATTGCTGGCCGAAGCCGACGTTCCGTACAACAAACTGATTGAAATGGACGACATTAACCCGGATATGCCCAACACCGATGTGGCCGTTGTGATTGGCGCCAACGATGTAGTGAACCCGGCAGCCATCAACGATCCGGGCAGTCCGATTGCCGGCATGCCGATTATTCATGCCCACGAAGCCCGAAACATCATCGTCATGAAACGCGGACGCGGCAAAGGGTACGCCGGAATTGAAAACACACTTTTCTTCGACAGCAAAACCCGTCTGCTCTTTGGAAACGCCAAAGACAGCCTTCATAATTTGATCAACGAAATCAAAAATCTGTAAATCGAACCAGGAGGAAGAGTCTTCCTGACATTTATTTTTATCTTGCGGTCATATTTTCCGGAGGATACAACCGGAATATTCAACGAACCCGTAAACAACTATCATTCATGAAAAAACTGTTATTTATCCTGATCATTGCTGCCGGATACCTGCTTCCCGGTTGCCAAAAGCCTGAAAAGGAAGTTTACCTCTTTTCGTATTTCAAAAACAACGGCGAAGACGGATTGCACCTGGCTTACAGCTATGACGGACTTTCGTGGACAGCCCTGAAAAACGACTCTTCGTTCCTGACCCCGACGGCCGGATTCGATAAACTGATGCGCGACCCCTGCATTACCATCGGGCCTGACGGGCAATTCCACATGGTGTGGACCTGCAGCTGGAAAGAGCGCGGCATCGGGTATGCCAGTTCCCCGGATTTGATCAACTGGTCGGAACAAAAATACGTGATGGTGATGGAAAAAGAAGACAGTGCCCAAAATTGCTGGGCCCCTGAAATCATGTTCGACGATGTGCTGCAGAAATACATCATTTACTGGGCAACCACCATCCCCGGCCACTTCCCTGAAACCGAAAACATGGGAGACTACAATCACCGGATTTATTACACCACCACCAGCGATTTTGAAACCTTCAGCGACACACAGCTTTTATACGACCAGGGATTCAATGTTATTGATGCCAGCATTATAAAAACCAACGGTGAATACGTGATGTTCCTGAAAGACGAAACCCGCAACCCACCGCAGAAAAATATCCGCGTAGCAACAGCCACTTCGGTGACCGGCCCTTACACCAGGCCGTCGGAACCCATTACCGGCGATTATTGGGCAGAAGGACCTACCCCGCTGCAAATTGGCAACAAATGGTATGTTTATTTCGACAAATATATGGAGCACTCCATGGGCGCCGTTGCCTCCAAAGATTTGAAAAACTGGACGGATGTTTCCGGTCAGGTGAAATTTCCGGATGGGACCCGGCACGGAACAGCTTTTAAAGTTCCGGAAAAAGCGCTGGAGAAACTGCTGAAAGAATAAATTGGCAACTCAAAAAAAGTAAAAACCCGGGAGTGTAAATTAAACTCTGTCTGGTAAATTATTCATTCAATTCAAAACTACTGTTTTTTTTTTGATTCCAACTCTTAAATGCTTTTTTGAACCTGGGATAAAATTGGACAAGGGCGGCGCAGGCACGGAGCCGTTTAT
>JAJUGZ010000080.1 GCA_029265715.1 Bacteroidota bacterium | reverse complement strand
CGGAGTTCACCGCATCATCCTTGCAAACAAAACTTGCATTTTGAAGGGGGGGTGACTTTTGAAATAAAAACAATAATGACTGACTACCAGAAAATTAGAAGACAATATCTTCAGAATTTTAGATTAGTCGGATAATAGTGAAATAATATGAACAAAATCACGTACTTTTTTCTTTTCGGCTTATTGCCGTTTGTATCCTTGTCGCAGAATGCGAACAAGGGTTTCTTTAATGTTACAGAAGCTTCTTATCTGTGTGGATTCGGAGATATTCTGAAGCAAAAGGATATCCCGGCGGGCATTGAGATAGGGGCGAAAAACGAGAACAATACCAACGGAATTGGGGTTTATACCACGTTGGGTTACTATGTGTCTTCTCATTTCTCGACCGGCGTGGGGATTGGCATCCAGGGGCACGATTATCCATCGACCCTTCCGGCTTATCTCGATTGCCGGGGATATTTGTATGATAAGGCAACGACCCCGTTTGCTGTATTTGGCCTGGGGTCCTTTTTAAAGGGATCAGGGCGAAATGAAGGTAACTTTTTTAGGATTGGCGCCGGATATCGGTTGAAACTGGGCAAACGGACGGGCTTCGTTTCGTCATTGAGCTATAACCGCGCAAAAATTCGTGAGGGGGCCTATTATGTTTCGGGCGATGCGACCAATCCCCGGTTCAATTATTTAGACACGCACTACAACAACGTTGCGCTGTCGGTTGGCGTGGAGTTTTAATCAATCCGGAGTCTTGATAAGATAAAAATACCCGTTGCAAATGTCCGGGTATTTTTATTTGTTCGGTGAACCAAACTTTCCGACTTTTGTCTTTGAGTTTTAAAGACAATCCAATATGACAACATACGCCGGAAATATCCTGAAAATGCGGACCGAGTTTGCCGACCCTGTCCGATACTTTTTGCCGGTTGGCGATCGGGAAATACCCATGAACGATTTGCTGGGGCGGGAAATCAGCATGAGGTTTACCGGGCAGATCAACTGCATTGCCTGTGGGAAAAAGACGAAAACCTCGTTTGGGCAGGGCTTTTGTTACAACTGCCTGCAAACGGCGCCCGAAGCCAGCGAAAGCATTATGCGCCCCGAGCTGTCGAAAGCCCACCTCGGTATTGCCCGCGACATGGACTGGGCCCGCGAGCACGATTTGATCGATCATTTTGTATACTTAGCCGTTGCGTCGGAACTGAAAGTCGGGGTGACCCGCCATCACCAGGTGCCAACGCGCTGGATCGACCAGGGCGCCAGTTATGTCATCAAGCTGGCGCAAACGCCAAACCGCCACATCGCCGGAGTGATCGAAGTATTCCTGAAAGATCATTTTACCGATAAAACCAACTGGCGCGACATGCTGCTGGATAAAATTGCAACCGGGATCGACCTTCCGGAGGAAAAGAAAAATGCCCTGCAATTGTTGCCGGCCGAGTTGCAGCAATATTATTGCGACGACGACCGGGTATGGGAATTTAGGTATCCGGTACAGCAGTTCCCGGGAAAGCTGACCAATGTGTCGTTCGATAAAGAACCCCTGATTGGTGGTATCTTAAGCGGGATAAAAGGCCAGTATTTGCTGTTCCGGGATGGGAACGTGTTGAATATCCGGAAGCACAATGGATACTTTCTGGAAGTTGAGGTTTGAAAATTTTGCAATCATTTGTCATCGTTCGGGTATTTTGTTGAACTTCAGGGTACTTATAAAACATTTAAAAAACGGTAGAGGAGGCGATATACTCCTTCCGCGTCCGCGTTTTTTTTCGTTAATTTACAGCTCCAAAAATCGGATTGACTACAATACATTCAAATTATGGAAAATATTGACTGGGCCCATTTAGGTTTTGGTTATCGGAAAACCGACTATAACATTCGTTGTTATTATCGCGACGGCGCATGGGGCGAACTGGAAATCAGCTCATCAGAATTTATCAATATCCACATGGCAGCTACGGCGCTGCATTATGGGCAGGAAGCTTTCGAAGGCCTGAAAGCGTTTAGGGGCAGAGACGGTAAGGTCCGGGTTTTCCGGATGGAAGAAAATGCCAAACGCTTGCAGAGCTCGTCCGACGGCATTATGATGGCCAAATTGCCAACCGAAAAATTTGAGAAAGCCATTGAACTGGCCGTGCGCATGAATATTAAATATGTGCCGCCTTACGAGTCGGGCGCTTCGTTATACATCCGTCCGTTGTTGATTGGGACAGGCCCGGAGGTGGGGGTAAAACCCGCCAAAGAATATTTGTTTGTTGTATTTGTGATGCCGGTTGGGCCCTATTTCCCGCAGGGATTTAAACCGACCGACCTGGTTATTTTGCGTCATTTCGACCGTGCCGCGCCATACGGGACCGGAAAATACAAAGTGGGCGGAAACTACGCAGCCAGCCTGACGGCCGGTCATAAAGCCCACGCCGAAGGGTACTCGGCCGTTCTGTACCTGGATGCCCGCGAAAAGAAATACATCGACGAATGCGGCCCGGCTAATTTCTTCGGGATCAGGGATAATACCTACATAACGCCCAAGTCGGAGTCGATTTTGCCGTCGATTACCAATAACAGTCTGATGACATTGGCTGAAGAACTGGGACTTATAGTAGAACGGCGGAAAGTTCCGGTTGAAGAACTGGAGACGATGGAAGAGGTTGGCGCCTGCGGAACGGCTGCCGTCATTTCACCAATTAAGCGGATTTATGATGCCGATCTAGACAAAGAATATTTATATGGCCAGGAGCCGGGAATGTGGAGCACCAAACTGTACAACAAACTTCGCGCGATCCAGTATGGCGATGAGCCGGATAAATATGGATGGACGACGATTGTGGAGTAATTCAATATTTTATTGATAAAAGCGGCGGGCATCAGAACTGTTTTTTGATGCCCGTTGTTTTTTTATGAAGCCAGCGGAACAGTGAACGCGAAGCACGTGCCATGCTCTTTTTCGCTGGTCACCCAGACTTGTCCTCCGTTTAGTACCGAAAATTCTTTGCATAACTTGAGGCCCAGGCCGGAACCTTTTTCTTGCATCAGCCCCAGGCTGGAATTGAAGTTGTTGTTCGAGAATAATTTATCTGCTTCAGGCAACGGTACGCCAATTCCAGAATCGCAAACCCGGACCGTGCAGAATTGATGGTCGGAGGATGACTCGATCCTGATTCTTCCCTGTGATGGGGTGTATTTAATAGCATTCGAAATCAGATTGCGCAGGATGCAACTGAACATATCGGCGTCGGCATATATCATTGTGTTTTCCGGAATGGTGGTTAGCAGTTCAATTTCTTTTTGGGCTAAAACCGTTTCAAACATCCGCAGTGTTTCCCTGACCAGTACGGAAAGTTCGTGACTGGCTTTTCGTGGAGTAATGCGGTTCAACCGGGTTCGCGACCAGTTCAGCAGGTTATCCATCAGGTGAAAGGCATTTTTGGCCGATTCGTCGATGGCATTGAGCGACTTTTGCAGTTTTTCGGGCGTCATCTGCGCATGATTTTTCGACAATACTTCGGTCAGGTTTTGAAACCAGTACAGCGGGTTGCGAAGTTCGTGGGCAATGATGGAAAACATTTTATCTTTTTCGGTATTGGCCAGTTCCAGTTCCCGGATCAGTCTCTGTAATTCGTTATGGGCCTTTCGTTTTTGAATATAACGGCCATAAATCAAAAGGCAGAGGGCAATAGTGAATGCCAGGATTACAACAACAGACCAAATAATCCATGAGCGTTGGGCGAGGGCAAGTTGTTTCAGCTCATTTTCCTGACGGAGTTTTTGGTTGTCGCTTTCCTTTCGCTCCAGATCAAAAGATATCCGCAACTCGGCCAGCTGTCGGTCGCCTTCGGCCATCAGTTGCAGGCGTTCTGCTTCAGCCAGCTTGACGTGATAAGCTAGCGCCTGCTGGTACTTGCCTTGTGCGGAGTAACATTCGTAAAGTCCGCGGTAAGCATCGGCCTGAAACTCGTTGAGGTTGGCCGGGATCATGCGGGAAAGGCTTTGTTCGAAATAATAGACGGCCTGTTGATAGTTGCCAGTTTGGAGGCAGTTTTGCCCCAGCGTTATGGTACTTTCCACAATCCCGGCATCGTAACCTGCTTCTTTTGACAACTGAAGCGCTTTATTCAAAAAAACGCGGGCTTGGGCAAATTTTTCTTTGCCGTTATTTGCCCTCCCCAGGTTGGTTAATGCTTTGACCGTGCCTTTGCGATAACCGCTCAGGAGACATTGTTGGTAGGATTCATGCAGGTAAACCGAAGCGCTGTCATATTCCGATAGGTATAAAAACGTTTCGCCCAGGTTGTTGCAGGAAGAAGCAATTGCTTCGGGCGATTTCATGCTCCTGCGTATTTTAAGCGCTTTGCGGTGATATTCGAACGATTTGTCGGGCTGTTTCAACAGCAGGTAAATGCTTCCCAGATGATTATACACATCGGCTTTTAGAAGTTGGTCTCCCGTTTTTTCACAGGCATCGAAAGCCTTCAGGTAATAGTTCAGGGTCATGTAAATGTTGCCTTCGCTGATGTAAGTTTTCCCCATATTCAGGTAAAGTGTAATCAGGCGGTCGTTGTCTTTTAATGATTGGTAAGCTTCTGCTGCAGCTTTATAATATTCGACTGATTGGTTGTAATAGCCCCTCGTATGGTAATATTTTCCCATAAAATTGAGGGCTTGCACTTTCTCTTCCCGGTAATTATTCTGTTCTGCCAGTTCGAGCGATTTCTGGAAAAACGAAAGGGACTTGTCGTATTCACCCCACGTATAAAAAACCGTTCCGATTTTGAGCAGGGCATTGCAATGTCCCCGTGGGTAGTTAGACTGCTCTGAAAGTTCGAGCGCCTGTTCGAAATACCGAAGGGCTTCCCGGTTATCTCCCCGGAGTGAAACAACTGTGCCCAATTGCAACCGGATTTGTACCTGAAGTGTATCATTGGGGACTCCGTGACTGATTTTTAATGCATCAAGTGCTTTTTGTTGGGCATTCGTGAGAGAATGGTTGGTTTGTTCACGCGATTCTTTAAGCAAATGAACAACTTTTTTTTCGATTGATTTTGTTTCAGACAATGCCAACCCCTGCTGGCAAAAAGTTAATAATGCGAGTAGTAGAATTCCGGTTTTTAATCCTGGGAGAAAGAGCTTGTTCAACGTGTTATTTATTGAATGATCCCGTGCTGAATGGCATAGCGGGTTATTTGTGAATTGGTTGACAGGTTCATTTTCCGCAAAATGTTGTTGCGGTGGTTGCCCACCGTGTTTTTGCTTAGCTGAAGCTTCTCGGCGATTTCTGATTTCCGGAGGCCGGAGGCCAGCATCGACATGATCTGAAACTCCCGATCGGAAAGCGTTTCGTGGGTGTGGGCCGACAGTGTGGATAGCTCAGAAACAGCATTGGCCAGCAATTCGGCCTGGGATGGGGTGAAAAATTTTTTGCCAGTCGTTACAGTCCGTAAAACCTCAATGATCTGGGTGGGGCGGGTTTCTTTGTTGATGTATGCCGATGCGCCAGCCCGGATCATGCGGACTGCATAGATTTCATCTGCATTCATGGTAAATATGACAACCGGCAGATGTGGCCAGTTGGCTTTTATTTCCTTCAAAACATCGAGTGCATCACGGCCCGGCATCGAGATGTCGAGAATGACCAGATCGAACGACCGATGTTGAAGTTTTTCCAGCAGTTCGTTTCCGTTTCGGGCTTCGTCGGCAATTGTCAGGTCCGAAGTTTCTTCCAAAATCATTTGCAGCCCGGTACGCACAACAGCATGATCGTCGGTTATAATAATTTGTTTTTGAGCCACTTTTGTGTTTTTTCTAATTCTTGATCAAAAGTAGAGGAGCCTGATTGCAATCGAGTTAATAGTTGATTAAGGTTCGTTTAAAAATACACTTACAATAAACATAGTATTATTCCTGATATTTTTCTTTTGTTTCTACAAGTCTCTTTTTTAGCAACTTAACATTGAGTTAATCCTGCTTGGTTAAAACAGCTACTTTCCGGATGGCAGAAATGCCATTGGCGCAGTCGTTTGCCCGGTGTAAACTTGCACCGTGGAAAATCTATTGACGGAGGGTGCATGAATCGGATGCGAACAAGAATTATTATCATTTCTGGTTTATTTATTTTGATGTTTTCTTCTGCCCGGGCTGCCAGCCTTCAGGGGAAAATATCGGATAAGAATACCGGCGAGATGCTGGTCGGGTGCACAGTGTACCTGAAAGAACTGAAGACCGGCACCGTTAGCGGGCTGGATGGTTCATATTCTCTGAAAAATATACCCAGTGGACGTTATACGCTTATTTGCAGCTACATTAGCTATAAAACCATTGAATCCCCGGTAAACGTATCGGAGACTTCGGCTGCGACGTATAATTTCAGGCTGGAACCTCAGGATACCGATCTGGAAGAAATAACCGTAACCGGCCATCAGGATAAAAGCACCGAAAGCAGTGCGCGCAGTTCAGAACGAAATGCGTCGAACATTATTAATGTGATGAGCGCGCGTGCGATTGAACTTTCACCCGATCTGGATGTGTCGAACGTGGTGCAGCGTATGTCGGGGGTTACGCTCGATAAAAATTCGTCAATCAGCGGGCAATATGCCATTCTGCGCGGGATGGACAAACGGTACAATTACACACTGATCAATGGCATTAAAATACCAAGCACCAATAACAAACATCGCTATGTTTCGCTCGACATGTTCCCTTCTGATTTGGTTGACCGCGTTGAGGTTTATAAATCGTTGACTCCCGATCTGGAGGGGGATGCCGTTGCCGGTGTTGTGAACCTGGTGATGAAAGATGCACCTGACAGGCAACTGGTTCTGGCCAATGCTTCGGTTGGGTACAGCGCTTTTTTCACCGACCACGCGATGCAGTCATTCGACAAATCGGGGATCAATAAAAAATCGCCATACGAGCTGCACGAAACAGGTTATTATGCTGTCCCGGCTGACTTTCCGACCAAAAATCTGGATGCGAAACCAGTTGATTTCCCGGTTGATTACCATGGCGGGTTAACCTGGGGAAACCGGTTCCTGAAAAAACGGTTGGGATATATTTTCTCCGGAAGCTATTCTAGTTTCAATAAAGGCAAGAGCAGCCTTCTGTTTTCGAATACTCTTTCGTATGACGGGAATAACCTTCCGGAGTTAACCGGGATGAACGAGCGCATTTATACCGAGAACCAAAAAAGCTACGGGGTGCATAATAAACTGGACTACCGGGTTAACGACCGGCACAAGCTTCAGTTGTATGCTTCATATATGAATTTCGCCACCACGCAGGTACGCGAAACCGATAAAACGAACTTGTCGACCAGCTACGATCCGGATAACGGAACCATTAGCCGAAGCCACCAAACCCGGCTCCAATACAATATTCAGGATCTGATTAATACGACATTACAGGGAACCCATCAATTGAAGAGGAACTTAGACGTGTCGTGGTCGGCGGTTTATTCGAAAGCTAAAAACCAAACGCCCGACCAAGCAACAATTTCCTACGATACCAATCTGAAGAATTTTGAGCGGTACAACTGGTATATCGATTTTGACGGGAGCTCGCGTTTGTGGCGCCATAATTCAGATCAGGATATGGCGGCTTATCTGAATTTTAGATACATGCCGTTCATTTGGGGCACAAAAACCGAAATTAAAGTTGGAGGCTTGTATCGGGAAAAGAAGCGGGAGAGCTTTTACAACAATTATACGCTGAAAGCGGTAGTAAGCAGTAAACCGGCTGATTTAATTTATTATGCAGAAAAAGACGTTGACTGGGAGAAGTACAGCGACATAACATGGAAAGTTTATAATCCCCGGGGAAGCGTTGCTACCGGAGAAACGTTTGATGCACACGAAAATGTGATTGCCGGTTATGGTATGGTTCAGTTCGAGGTTCGCCGGTTGCAGGTAATTGGCGGTGTGCGGGTCGAAAATACGGACCAGGGGTATTACATGCAATTCCCGATCGGGCAGCCGCGTCCCGATGGAAAACAGGTATATACCGACGTTCTTCCCAGCCTGTCGCTGAAGTATCAGTTTGGAGGCAAGCATAATTTCCGGGGTTCGTATTACCGGGCTACCAATAAACCCGGGTTTCTTGAAATTGTGCCTTGCCCGGTTGTTGAAGACGATTTTACCTCGAAAGGGAACCCCGATATCAATCATGCTGTTGCCGATAACGCTGATTTGCGCTGGGAGTTTTTCCCCAATCAGCTCGATCAATTTATGGTTGGTTTGTTTTACAAGCATATCAGCGATCCGATCGAATATGCTTTTGTGACCACCAGTACCGGGAGCCAGAACATTGTGTATTCGCCCCAAAATGCTGATAAAGCATTGAACAAAGGGATTGAGGTTGACTGGATAAAATACTTCAGGCAATTGGGGGTCAAAGCCAATTATACGCTGACCGGCTCAAGCATCACGACTACGAAATTGGCCCGCACCCGCGATGAGAACGGCAATATTGTCCCGGATTTTGAAATACGTCAAACCCGCCCGCTTTATGGGCAGGCCGAACATGTTGGGAATATCTCCATCCTGTATAAAGGGACGAATAACGGCACAAACGGGCAATTGTCATTTTCTTATACCGGCGAAAGGCTTTATACGGTTTCTCAATATATCGACAACGATTTGTGGCAGAAAGGTTTCTGGCAAATGGATTTTTCGGTCGAGAAATCGTTTCACAACGGATTCAGCATGTTTGCTAAAGCCCGCAATTTGCTGAATACCCCCGTTGTTGTTTACATCAAGAGAACCAATCCGGCAAACGCCGAATTTCCGTATCACAGCAACAATGACAAAAATACACTGGTTCGGGATGAATACTCCAGACAGTCTATTCTAGTAGGGATCAGATATAAATTCAATAATTAAACAACAAAATCTATGAAAGTTTTGAAAGTAATTTACCTGTTACTTTTGGCAGCTGTTGCTTTTAGCGCCTGTCAAAGCGACGACGAGGATACTCCCCGTGAAACAACAATAAACGGGGGTGAAGTATCCGGCACCTGGGAAAAGGGAAGTATCGTGACAGTAACCGGTCACCTGGTTGTTCCGGAAGGAAAATCGCTGACCATCGAAGAAGGCGTAACTGTATTAATGAGCGATACGGCGGCTGGTCAGGAAATCCTGGTTTACGGGAATTTGTATTGCAAGGGGACCAAAGCCAATCCAATTACCATCACAGTTCCCGAGAACCTTCGTCGATCGGGAAACTTTCCACGCATTTGGGGCGGTATTATTTGTGCGCCGAGCTGCAAGGAAGTGCTGATGCTTCACACCAATATTTCCTATACTGGTTATGTAACTACAGAAGAATCCCCTTCGGTGCTGGCCGGGTTATATAAAGCTGCTGCCGGCGAAGGCTTACCCGTCCTGAACTTCCGCAACGAAACCAATGGTAAGCTGGTCATCGAAAATTGTACGTTTTCCAACTGTGGCGAAGACGCTTTGTACCTGGAAGGCGGGAGCTACATTATTGCCAACAATACCATTTATACCCAGGGCGAAACCGGGGGCGATGCAATCAACCTGAAAGCCGGTTCGATTGCCGATATCTGCTATAACCTGGTTTACAGCCCGAATACCAATGCCCTGAAACTTTCAAATTCCGGAGACCGGGAACCTCAATGCAACCCGATTTGCTACAACAATACGATCGTAAACTGTGGCTGGAGAAGGCCGACCGTAAAAGGGGGCGGCGTTTGGCTCGAAAGCGGGGTATATGCCGAAATCTACAATACCCTGCATGTAAATTGCCGTTTTGCCGTGAAAAATAGTAAAGCTGATGCCCGTTGTGTTTACGATTATAACTATTTCTATGGATATACACAGGGAAACGTTGATAATTACCAGCCCGGGGTGAAGGATGTTGTTCACGGGACGCATGATATCTATGGGACCACCGCCGGCGATTATGACCCCAAACTGGTTAATTATCCGCTGTCAACCGATGTGATGAACTCGACATTCAGTACCAGTTGGGATTTTCATCTGCAAAGCAGTTCTCCGGCAATTGGTAAAGGAACCACCAACTTTACCCGTCATTTTGGGACCAGTGGCCTTACACTGGATGGCATAACTTACACCTCGCCGGCGCCTTCAACAACGATTGGCGCTTTTGGAACAAACTAACCGGATGTTCCCCGTCAATAATAATGTATCAGGAAACTCAGAAAAACGCATGGGGATTTCTGAGTTTCGTGTAACTATAAAAATATAAAAGAAGAATGATCCGGATTTTTATGAAAATTGCGACAGGTATTGCGGCGGCCCTCTTTTTCTTTGCCTGTACCTCGCCATCTGGTTCTCCTGATAAGCAAAAGGTTTCTCAGGTTGATTCTACAGCTGTTGAACAAATAGATGACAATGGGTTCCGTTTTTACATCTTGTCCGACTGGGGGGTCAATGGCTATTATAATCAGACCGAAGTAGCCGATGCAATGGTTCGTACGGCGATGGTTGCTTCGCCTAAGTTTATCGTGTCTTGTGGCGACAATTTTCAAACCAACGGGGTTCAAAGTGTAACCGATCCGTTGTGGAAGGTTAATTTTGAAGAAGTTTACAAGCACCCGGTTTTTAACGTCGATTGGTATCCGATACTCGGGAACCATGACTATAAGGGGAATACGCAGGCTGAAATTGACTACAGCCAGATCAGCCGCCGGTGGAGAATGCCCGCCCGTTATTATACGTTTGCCAAACAAACAGACGACAGCACATCGGTGCGGTTTATTTTTCTGGATACTCCTTCTTTGCTGAGCGAATACTGGTCGGAACCCCAGGAATATCCGGATGTGGTTAAACAGGATTCGGCTAAACAGGTAGCCTGGTTAAAGCATGTCCTTGCAAATTCTCCTGAAAAATGGAAATTGGTTTTTGGGCATCATCCACTCTATTCTGCAAGTACAAAGCATGGGTCATCTACAGAATTGATTGCAAAGCTGAAACCCTTGTTTGACCAGTACCATGTCGATTTTTATATCTGCGGGCATGATCATGACTTTCAGCACCTGAGGCCGCAGAATAGCTCGGTTGATTATATTGTCACAGGTACCGGAGGAAAAGTTCGGGAGTGCAGCAGGGATGAAAACACCCTCTTCTCCGCGTCGAAGCCAGGGTTTACGCTTGTTTCAATCGACAGAGGGCTGATGAAACTTATTTTATTGGCGCTCCGGGCAATGTGATATATCAAACAAAAAAAGCAAAATAGGATGAATCGAAACAGGTTTTTACTCTCCCTGTTAGCAGGGAGTATTGTAATGGCCGGATGTCGTTCAATGAATCGAGACTCCAGGCATGATGTGGTGGTTTACGACTCCTTGACGGTAGTTCAGCCGGCTGTTGTTACCGAATTAACATTAAATGACACCGACGATCCGGCTATCTGGGTCAATCCCGACGATCCGGGCAAAAGCCTGATATTAGGGACCGATAAGGGAGATACAACCGGAGGGGTTTTTGTGTTTACCCTGGATGGAAAGATTGATTCGTCCCGGTCGGTTTTTAACCTGAAGCGGCCTAACAACATCGATATTGAATATGGGTTCCGGTTGGGAGAAACGAAAACCGATATTGCCGTTTTTACAGAGCGCGGGCGTAACATGATCCGGGTGTATTCGCTGCCCGGCATGAACGAGTTGGACAACGGAGGTATCGAGGTTTTCGAAACGGATTCGCTGCGCGAACCGATGGGCATTGCCTTATATAAAGACCCGAAAACTGCAGCCATTTATGCCATTGTAAGCCGCAAATTTGGGGCGGACGGGAGTTATCTCTGGCAATATTTACTGACCTCCCCGGATGGGAAAACCGTTTCCGGAACCAAAGTCCGCGAATTTGGTCATTTCCGCGGGGGTAAGGAAATTGAGTCTATTGCCGTTGACGATGAACTTGGATATGTTTACTATTCGGATGAACTCTTTGGCATTCATCAGTATTATGCTTCGCCCGACAGGGGCAATGCCGAATTGTCGACGTTTGGAACGACTGGTTTTACCGGCGATCAGGAGGGAATCTCGATTTATAAAACTTCGGCTACCGATGGATACATTTTGGTGAGTGACCAGTTGTCGAACCGGTTTCGCATTTTCAGCCGGGAAGGAACTCCTGAAAATCCGTTTGAGCACCGGTTGCTGAAAATTGTAAATGTTGCTGCACGGGAAAGCGATGGTTCTGAGGTGATTGAAGTGCCTTTGAACGGTGCATTTAACCATGGGCTTTTTGCCGTTATGAGTACCGACCGGACTTTCCATTTTTACCGATGGGAAGACATTGCCGGGAAAGACCTGACCGTAGCGAAATAAGAACTTGTCGGTTTCTGATGAAAAAAACAGCAGTCTTGTAAAAAAGGTTGCTGTTTTTTCTTTTTTAAAAGCCTGTTTTTACCGAATTTTCCTGTCCTGAATACGGATCTCTGACGGATTATTCGTCTTTAGGCAAAGTGCAAATCAATAAACCCAATAATTCATGTCATGAGAAAAATCTTTTTCTTTTTCTTTTTCCTGGTGTCGGTGAGTGTGTGGGCTCAAAACGACTGGGAAAACCAGCTTATTGTCGGTCGGAATAAAATGCCGGCCCGGGGCACAGCGTATTCATATTCAACCGAAGCTGCGGCGTTGAAAGGCGACCGTAACCAATCGAACATGCTTTTGCTGAACGGGACGTGGAAGTTCCGTTTTGAAGCCGATTCGAAAAACCGTCCGCTCGATTTCTATCAGAGTGAGGCGAAAGTCTCCGGATGGGACAACATCGATGTGCCGTCGTGCTGGGAGATGAAAGGCTACGGAACACCGATTTACACCAATGCAACGTATCCGTTTCCGAACAACCCGCCGTTTATCCGGAGAACGAACCCGGTTGGTTCGTATTTCCGGACCTTCGAATTGCCTCCCAACTGGAGCGATAAACAGGTCATCCTGCATTTTGGCGGGGTAAGCTCGGCCTTCTATGTCTGGGTAAACGGGCAGATGGTGGGTTACAGCGAAGACAGCTGCCTGCCCGCCGAGTTTGATGTGACCGATGTGGTCAGGAAGGGCAGCAATACCGTTGCGGTGCAGGTGTTCCGCTGGTCAGACGGAAGTTACCTCGAAGATCAGGACCACTGGCGCATGAGCGGTATTCAGCGCGAAGTGATGCTACTGGCCCAGCCCAAAGTTTCGGTCAACGACTTTTTTGTCCGGACCAAATTCGACGAAAACTTTCAGGATGCATTGTTGCAAATCCGTCCGACGATTACCATGAAAGACAGTATAAACCTGGATGGCTGGACCTTGGAGGCCCAGTTGTACAGTCCGACCGATAAAGTAAAATTTGAGGAACCGTTGAAAATCGACCTGAACCGCATTGTTTACGAAGACTATCCGCAGCGCGACAATGTGTATTTCGGGTTATTGGAGCGCAAGGTGGAGCGCCCGCAAAAATGGTCGGACGAGACGCCGGTTTTATACACGCTGGTCCTGAGCCTGAAAGATGCCTCCGGAAAGCTGCTCGAAGCCAAAAGCTGCAAAGTTGGCTTCCGCGATATCCGGATTCAGGATGGTGTATTTTTGGTAAACGGAAAACCTGTGAAATTATACGGGGTTAACCGGCACGATCATAGTGCTACCGGAGGGAAAACAGTTACCCGCGACGAAATGCTCCAGGATGTTGTACTGATGAAACAACATAACCTGAATGCCATTCGCACCTGCCATTATCCGAACGACCCATATCTGTACGATCTGTGCGACGAGTATGGATTGTATGTATTTGATGAGGCGAACATCGAAACGCACCATGCTTCGGGTTTTCTGACCAACCAGCCTTCCTGGCATTATGCTTTTGCCGACCGGGTCATCCGGATGGTGGAACGCGATAAAAATCATCCGTCGGTTATTTCCTGGTCGCTCGGGAACGAATCGGGCACAGGCCCCAATCATGCTGCTGCAGCCGGCTGGGTCCACGATTACGATCCGACGCGCCCGGTTCATTATGAAGGAGCGCAGGGCGATCCAAACAATCCGGATTATCATGCCTACGGTTCTCCTGAATTCAGGAAAAACCCCTATCTGGCCAACCCCGACGATAAACCGTATGTGGATATGATCAGCCGGATGTACCCCACGATCGACCAGCTCCGGGGCCTGGCGGTCAGCCCGTATATTCACCGCCCGGTTGTGATGTGCGAATATGCCCATTCGATGGGTAATTCAACCGGCAACCTGACCGAGTACTGGGATCTGATCCGAAGTAAAAAGAACCTGATGGGCGGTTTTATCTGGGACTGGATCGACCAGGGAATTGCCCGGACTGACGAAAAAGGACGTAACTGGTTTGCCTATGGCGGCGACTATGGCGATAAACCCAACGATGGGAACTTTTGTATCAATGGCATTCTGAATGCCGATCGTACCGTGAAACCTGCATTGGAAGAATGCAAGTATGTTTTCCAGCCGGTTGCCGTTGAAGCGTACGATCTGGATCAGTTACATTTTCGGTTGGTTAACCGGTTCTATTTCCGTAACCTGTCTGATTTCGACATCGCGTGGTCTGTTTTTGAGAACGGGAAAGAAGTCAGGACCGGACGGTTCGGAACGTTTGCCGTTGAGCCGGGAGGTTCCCGCTTGTTCGCAGTTCCGTTTGACAAGAAAAGCATTTCCGGAGAAACATGGTTGCGTGTAAGTGTGAAGCTTGCCAAAGATGAGCCCTGGGCTAAAGCAGGCTACGAAATTGCCAAACAGCAATTCCTGATTGCCGGGCCCAAAGCTGTTGAAAAAGTAACAACGACGAAAGAGCCCGTTCAGGTTCTCAGCGATTCGGACGACGAGCTGGCGCTTGGAAATAAAAATTTTAAGGTTGTCTTCAGTAAAAAGTCGGGTTATCTGACTGCATATAAGTTTCAGGGACAAGATTTGATCGTAGCTCCGTTAAAACCAAATTTCTGGCGTCCGTCGACCGACAATGACCGCATGGGATGGCGTGTTGACAAGAACCTTTCTGATTGGCGCTCGGTAGTGGCAAACCTGAAAGCTGCTACGTTCGATGTTGGTGATGTGGCTTCTGGCAAGCAGTTGACCGTTCAGTTGAAAAACGACGCAGGGCTGGAAATTGAGCTGGTATATACAGTGAGCGGCGATGGTGTGGTAGCTGTTCGTTACGCCAATAAAATCGGGGGGCAGCTAACCGAACCGCTGCGAGTCGGGTTGACAACCGAAGTGTCGAAAGGCCTGGAACAAATGTCGTTTTACGGCAAAGGCCCATTCGAAAACTACAGCGACCGCTGCAATGGCTCCGAAGTGGGCCTGTATACAGGCAGGGTAGAAGATTTTATTTTTAGCTATGTATTGCCACAAGAAAACGGGAATCATACTGGTGTGCGCTGGCTGGCATTGCAAAACAGTGCCGGAAATGGGTTGATGATCGTTGGCGAGCAGCCATTGAGCATGTCGGTTTGGCCTTATACGGCTGAGAATATTCAGGCAGCACAGCACATGAATGAGTTGGAGCCCGCCGGATTCTATACGATGAATATTGACCTGGCTCAGGCTGGCGTTGGCGGAACCGATTCGTGGTCGTGGCGGGCCATGCCACTCGAAAAATACCGGTTGCTGGCGAAAGAATACCGGTACAGCTTTAAAATTGTTCCGGTAAAGAAAACAAAAGATTTGTTTACGGTTTATAATGTCTTCAGATAAGTGTGAGGGACAAAAATAAAATGAGGCGTTGAAACGAGATTCAACGCCTCATTTTATTTAATGAATGGTTTAATGAACCTGCTATTTAGAGATTTCCAGCATCCGGAGGATCGGAACTTTTGCCTTTTCAATCACTTCGTCGGAAAGGGTAATTTCCGGAAGTTCGTGTTTCAGGCAGATGTAAAGCTTTTGCAGATTGTTCAGTTTCATATATGAGCAGTCGTTGCAGCCACAGGTTGAATCGACCGATGGCGCCGGGATAAAAACTTTATCCGGGCAAGCTTTTTTCATTTGGTGCAGGATTCCGCTTTCGGTCGCAACAATGAATTTTTTGGCCTCGCTCTTCTCGATGTATCTTAGCAGGGCGGTTGTCGACCCGATGTACTTGGCCAGCAATAAAACTGGTTTTTCGCATTCCGGATGGGCTATAAATTCGGCATCCGGATGCTGGTCCATCAATTCGATGATCTTCTCAACCGAATATTTTTCGTGTACCATGCAGGCGCCGTCCCAAAGTACCATTTCGCGCCCGGTTTGGCTGTTGATGTAGTTGCCCAGGTTTTTATCCGGGGCAAAAATCAGTTTGGCATCTTTCGGGAAGCTTTCAACAATTTTGATGGCATTGGCCGATGTGCAAACCACGTCAGTCATTGTTTTGAGGTCGGCGGTGCAGTTGATATACGAAATAACCTGGTGGTCAGGGTATTTGGCCTTGAATTCGGCAAACTTTTCAGCAGGCGCCGAGTCGGCCAGCGAGCAACCGGCTTTCAGGTCGGGGAGGATCACTTTCTTCGAAGGATTGATAATCTTAGCCGTCTCGGCCATGAAATGGACGCCAACAAATACAATAATGTCGGCTTCGGTTTTGGCTGCTTCCTGCGACAAACCAAGGCTGTCGCCCACGAAATCAGCAATATCCTGAAGTTCGCCGTCAACATAATAGTGACTCAGAATAACGGCATTCTTTTCTTTTTTCAGTCGGTTGATCTCTTCAATCAGTTTGAGGTCGGGGCTTACCGGCTCATCGATAAATCCTTTTTTCTCAAGCATCTGCCGGATTAGTTCTTGTTCCATCCTTTTTTGTTTTAATTCCCGCTAAAATTTTAGCCCGCAAAATTACAAAATCTGATTAAAAAACAGTTTTAAGAGGCGAAATGTTTGACAGACAAAATACTTAACGAGTATTCCGGGACAAACGTTTCTCAATTTGTCTGAATTTTATTTATTCAAAACAGGTTCATGCTATTATTCTGACTGTTGATAAGTTAACCAGATCGGTTAGCAAAAATCATCCGGATATAAAAGGCTAATTTTAAAAATGTTGTAACTTTTAATCGAGGGGAAAGACTAAATGTTTTTTTGAGTTTTGAAAGAAGTGGCGGATGTTGAAAATCATTCGTCGGATACGGAATTTTAACAATATATTAAAGGTTGAGTAATCATTACAAGATATCTTATCACTACTGAACGAGTAAAAAATTAAAAAATAGGGGTTACTCCCCGAAGGTTTGGCCCCATGTTGTAAGTTTGTTTTGCGAAAAAACCACAACATGGGTAAAAATACGGAAATAAAATTTGTCGGACAGCCGATTTT
>JAJUGZ010000170.1 GCA_029265715.1 Bacteroidota bacterium | reverse complement strand
TGTCCATTAATCAACAAAAAATAACATAAAACACTGATTATGTGTGCTTTATAAAAAAACAACAAGAAGCATGGCCCAGCCTTAGGCAACAAAGACGTCAACTATAGACAGAGAAAAAGGGGTTTTTAGAGATGCCCATTTGTTTTTAAGTTGTCAGATGGAATAGCCATGATCCGGTTATTATTTTCATTATCTGTTGGTGTTTGAAAATCATGGCTATTTCATTCGTATAAATTTTCAATGTTGGTTCGAACAATTTTCATAACAGCTTTTGCTTTTTATCAAGTTCGCACCGAAATGGAATAGCCATTTATACATTTTCGGGTGGTATAAGTTTCTGCTTTTATGGCTATTTCATAGTTTAAAATATGATATAGCAGCTGAGCCAAATATGCCAAGCCCGTTTTCGATGTTGGAATAAATCTGCACGGGCTCGCTAAAAAGCAGGTTATCCCCGTCGTTCATTTTTTGCTTGATGGTCGATTTGATGTACTTATCGTAGTGCTCATCTGCATCCATGAAATAGCTGGTCGCCTGCCGGTAACCAGTCAATTCAAAAGTCAAGTCCTGCCCGTCCATTCCGGTGTCATTAATCCGCAAGTAATATTCATAATGAAAACCAAATTCGTCTGTAGCATCCGTTACCCGGTTAAAATCGTCAATCAGCGGAGAATTAACATTATAATATACTCCCATACGCACTATCCCTGTAGGTGTGGTAAATAAATTATAGTGCCAATAGCGGTTTACTCCTTCCCTGTCGTGGATGCTTTTACTTATTCTGTAAATGTAGTAGGCACTATATGTGCCGGGATTTTTTAAGGTCGAATCGAGTAACTGGTAACTAACCGAAGGCTTTTCCGGAACCCGTGTTGAGGCGTGCAATGTTGGGTAACCATCGGCCACAACGGTAATTTCATACTCGTTCCCGGAAACCGGTTTCCTGTTCAGTCTATAAATCCCATCTCCGGAATTCTGCAAAATTCCCACGACTTTTCCATTCTCTTTCAATTCGATGGTTGCCTGGTTAACCTTTACAAACGGCTTTCCATCAGTAATAGACTGGCTGAGCGATAAGCTTCCCCGGATCAGGGAATCCGGATTTAATATGCAATTAAAACAAAGTTGTGGGTTAACATCAATGGATATATCAAAATCCCGTTCGCATGAAACAAGCAAAAAAAACACGCTCAAAAAAACTGTCAGAATTTTCATTATAAATTAGTTATGTTATTGCAAAATATCATTGGAGGATCGTTTTTGAACCCTCCAATGATGGTTATTGGATACTGTGTATCCTGCTATGGGAAGACTGAATGCTCTTTATGCTGAATAAACGTTAAATCCCCATCAAATCCCCTGCAGGAAACATCTCCCTGCATGCTAAACGTAGGACGTAAAAAGTCGGTATTGATATAAGAATAGGTAATATTCGTCTCATACATGTAAAGCTCCCATTTGTAATCAGGTTTAACTTCCGGAGATGTGCCACCATTTGCATAAAGCGGATAGACAGAAGGAAGATCCCCAACCCGAATAAGTGCATTTTTAAGTTCATAAACCGTCTTGTAACTATTCCAACCAAAAGTCCCTTTTTTTAGTGCATATTGTCTTAAATAGAACCGGTATCCCTTGGTCGTATAAACCGGACCCCCTTCTACTGGCTGGTTCCAGCTAACCCACTTGTCAACTTTCAGCTCGTTTAATAACCGCCTGTCTCCCTGTGTCCACCAACGATCACTACTTTGAGGGTCTGGATTATATCTGCCAAAATCATCAATTAAATCAGTTTGATCATCGGTTCCCCCACTTTTCAGACTCGTTGAAATTAGGACATGCGGGTCATCTGCATATTCCGCAATATTTTTTAATTTATTCAAATCACCATCTAATACAATAATCTGATTATCGCGAGTATATTTGAAAAGGCTTAACCCCACTTAAACACACCCTCATTATTCATAACAGAAGTATAATAAGTACAAGTATAGGGGTAGTCGATGGAACAATCCGTTTCGTCCATTTCATTAAACTTAAGCTGGGTTGAATATTTCTTTTTAAAGGCTAAAAATTCTTCTTTTGTAGATACTGTTTCGTACTCATCAAAAAGCTTTTCAAATCCGGAGCGGGCGCTTTTAAACCCCATCTGCTGCTCCCAGGCATCTTTCTCCTGCCTGGTCATGCAGTCCAAAGCCTGGATAACACTGTCAACAGCACTCATGTTTTTAAACACCAAATAATCATTCTCCAGATAAACATCCGGTTTGGTTCCCGAAATGACATGAGACCCTGCCTCTGTTTTTAGCTCATCCTCCTGACAGGCAGAAAAAAGCATGAATACCATAGCCGTAAAAGCTAATACTGTTATTTTTTTCATAATTTTGAAACGTTTGTGGGACGGGCAGTTCGAGCTGCCCGTCCCGGTTCAACAAATTGTTATTTATAACGGCCCGCCTGGCAAATTGCCTTGCGGGTTTTTTCTTAACCAAAATTGACCCCGGCGAAAAAAAACGTTCAGCAATTCTCATCCGCCAGAATACACAACCACCTCTGTGGTTGCACGTTTGCAAACATTCCCAATTCCCCTATTTATAACCCGGCACACAGAACCGGCGCCGTTCAACGAAAAGTAAAGCCCCGTATAATGCTCGGGACAAATATAATCATGCCTTATTGAACTTCATGTTACATTTTTGGTAATTTTCCCGGGGGGGGGGGGGGTAATTTAGATGAGTTTTAAATTATGAAAAACGATAACCGACCGGTATTACAACCGGATGCAATGGCAATCACAATTTCTGCCCCAGCTTTTTCAATGCAGCCGCCATCCCCTTTTCAATATCTGAATAACCGAGTTCTTCCCGGGCGATATAAATAAACATGACCGCCACCTGCACATCCTTTTCAGACAGTTTTGCTGCAAAATCAGGCTTATTTAAACGGAAAGCTTCGCGCATGCGGCGTTTTAGCAAATTACGTTTTACAGCTCGTTTAAAAGAGCGTTTCGAAACCGAAAAAGCAGCCTGGACCGGCGCTTCAGGAGTTAAAGCGGTTTTCAGGAAAACAACTTTTAACGGGTAGGCCAAAAACGATTCGCCCCCGGAGAACATCTCGCCGATCGTGCGCTGGCTGCAAAGCCGTTCGTGCTTCCTGAAGGTGAACTTGCCCATGCTTTGAAATTGGTGAAACAGATGTAAGATCCGAAGGTAAATAAAAAAGGGGAAAACAGATTTCCCCTTTCAGTATGGAATATGATCGTCAGGCTATTTTGCTTTGTTGTTTTGCTTGATGAATTGTTCCAATGCCATGGTCATCGAAGGCGCCTGGGCCGTGGGGGCCTCAATATCGAGGCGCAAGCCGGCATCTCTCACAGCCTGGGCTGTCGACGGACCGAAACAGCCAATTTTTATCCCGTTTTGCTCAAAATCCGGGAAGTTTTCTTTCAGCGACTTGATCCCGGCCGGGCTAAAGAAAACTAAAATATCGTAATCCGTAATCTTTACATCCGACAGGTTGCTGCTCACGGTCCGGTACAACGTTGCTTTGGTGTATTTAAACCCACCCTTATCGAGTAACTGTGGAATTTCCATTTTATGCACATCGGAGAGCGGAACCAAAAAACGGTCCTCTTTGTGCTTTTTCATCAACTCGATCAGATCAGAAAAATTCCCGTCGCCATAAAAGATCTTACGCTTGCGGTAAACAATGTATTTCTGGAGATAGAACGCCGTGGCTTCTGAAATGCAGAAGTACTTCATGGTATCCGGGACCGTAATGCGCAATTCCTGACAGAGGTGAAAGAAATGATCGATCGCGGTACGGGCCGTAAAAATTACCGCCGTATGATCAAGGATCTGTATCCGGGTCTGACGGAATTCTTTGGCCGGAACTCCTTCGACCTGAATAAACGGACGAAAATCGACCTGAATGTTATTTTTTTCTGCTAAATCAAAATAGGGCGATTTGGCAGTTTCAGGCTTGGGTTGCGAAACGAGTATTTTCTTGATTTTCAAGACTTAATGCTTTAAAAATTTAGTTTCCTTTACTTTGTCACAACAAACTGATAGATCAAAAGCAACGGCAAAAATTCAAGGGTACAAAGGTATAAAATCAAATACGAAATTGAAAAATGTTTTCTCAATAATATTTTTGACCCCCTGATCAGTAAAAATGTGTAAAATATAAGAACTACCCCCACTCCCGAAAGGACCAGCGTTGTTTTATCATACATTCTAACATAAGCGATGGCAATTGTAACCGGCAAAAGGAACAAACCCAAAACCCGATTATAATTACTCATATGAAAAAGGTACTCCTGAGTTTCGGGCTGTGTTTCGGTTGTTACGGCGATCAGAAAATACAGAAACCGTTTCATCAGAAAGTATCCGACCACTATTCCCAAACAAATCAGGTAAACAAAGATGCTTTGTGATATTCCGAAGTCAATTTCCAACAGCCTGAACACTTGAAAGACAAACAAGCTGAGGACCAAATGGAACAAGATGTCGAGCCGAAATGAACCAAAAAACACATTAAACGCTTTCTCGCGAAACAGGCGCATCGAGTTGGTATAACTTACCGCCGAACTGAACAGTTGCCCCAAATACTTGTTAAACCCCAGGCGAATCGAGGCCAGAATTACCAGGCAAAGCAACAAGATCCCCGCAACCCAGTCGGTATCGCTGCGCATCAATGGAGTTCCCTGAATTTCGACCTGCGGGCGAAGTTGCGGCATGGGTATTTCGTACAAGTTGACAGGACCATAATCAACATTCAACTGATCGTCGAAAACAGTCCCATAATTCCGGATATGTGCCGGGCCGCCAAATTGGTAAAGGCTGTCAAGCGGAAGTTCCCGGACCCGGAGCGAATCGGCCTGAAGCGAATCGGCCTGAAGCGAATCGGCCTGAAGCGAATCG
>JAJUGZ010000085.1 GCA_029265715.1 Bacteroidota bacterium | reverse complement strand
TCTGCCTCCGGCCTGATACCTGTCGATCTGACTTAAGGCGACTGCATATTTCTCCAATTCCTGCCCGTTCCAAAAGATGTCTGTACCCGGAAATTCTTATCTTTATTACTCATCAATTCCGCGAATCATGATAAAAAAAATACTAAAACTCGCAGGAGCATTGTTGCTGGCGTTATGTGCTGTTATGATTGTTAAGGCACTTTTGCTGAAAAGCCGGCAAATCGAAGTCCCGCCCCTGTGTATTCCTGAGATTTCTGATTCGGCCATTCTCCGGCTTGCGGGCGCCATCCAAATCCCGACAGTTTCTTTTGAAGACACAACTCAGATTGACCCACTGCAGTTTATTGCTTTGCATGATTATCTGGAAGTAAATTTCCCCAACGTATTTTCTCAACTCAAACAGGAAAAATACAATCGATTTGGATTGCTTTTCGAATGGACAGGAAGCAATCCCAAATTAAACCCCATCGTATTAATGGCTCACCAGGATGTTGTGCCGGTTGTGGCCGGGGAATGGGGAAAAGATCCGTTTAGCGCCGAAAACGACGGCACTTTTCTGTGGGGCCGCGGAACGCTGGACGACAAAGGAGCTTTGATCGCCATTTTGGAATCGGTCGAAATGCTGCTATCAGAAGGGTTCCGCCCTGAACGAACAATATTCCTGGCATTTGGGAACGACGAAGAAATTGGGGGAAAAGGAGCCCGGGCCATTGCAGCAGCCCTAAGCGCAAAAGGAGTTGAGGCCGAATATGTGCTCGACGAAGGAATGGTTATCACCCGGGGAATGGTTCCCATGATCAATAAGCCGGTTGCCCTGATCGGAACCTCCGAAAAGGGATATTTATCGGTCGAACTGAGTTGTGATTTCGAAGGAGGGCATTCTTCAACCCCAAAGCCGGAAACAGCCATCTCGATTCTGTCGGAGGCTGTTTCGCAAGTTACAAAACACCTCCCGGAGACCCATTTTACAGATCCGGTCAATAACTTTATCCGGTATATTGGTCCGGAAATCCCGTGGCCGGCCCGGATCGTATTTGCCAATCAATGGATACTGGGAGGACTGATCAAAAAAATATATTCACAAACGCCGGCAGGCGACGCCCTGATAAGAACCACCACCGCCCCAACGATCCTTCAGGCGGGAGTAAAAGACAATATACTTCCAACTTCGGCCCGGGCAATTATCAACCTTCGCCTTTTACCGGGCGATAGTTCCAAAAAAATCATTACCCATCTGAACAACGCCATAAATGACAAACGGGTTCGGATAAAAGCCATCGGTTTTTTGCACGAACCAGCACCGGTATCGCCCATCCATTCGGCAGGGTTCAAAATCATACAGAAATCAATCCGGCAAACCTATCCCGAAACCGTTATTGCACCAACCCTGATGCTGGCCACCTCCGACAGCTACTATTATTCCGGCATATCAAAAAACATTTATAAATTTGCGCCGTATCAGCTTGAGCCAGAAGACTTAGCCCGCATACATGGCAACAACGAACGGATTAAGATTGATGATTACAAACAAATGATCGGTTTTTATTACCGGCTGATCCGAAACTCGACCAACAAGTGAAAAAAACTTCGCTAACTATTTGATAGTTTAAAGAAAATGTACTTATTTTGCGCACTGTTTGAAAAATGTGAGATTCTGTAAAAAAAAATAAGACAATGTCAAGAGTTTGTCAAATAACCGGTAAAAAAGCATTGGTGGGAAATAACGTTTCTCACTCGAAGCGTAGGACAAAACGGAAATTTATGCCGAATTTGTTCACAAAGAAATTCTATTTACCCGAAGAAGATCGTTGGATTAGCCTGACTGTTTCTGCAAGCGGCCTTCGCAACATCAACAAAAACGGGTTAAGTGCTTCGTTGAAAGAAGCTAAAGAAAAAGGTTATATTACCACTATTTAACGCGTTAAGAAATGGCAAAAAAAGGAAATAGAGTTCAGGTAATTTTAGAATGTACCGAACAAAAAGAAAGTGGAGTACCAGGAACTTCTCGGTATATTACCACTAAAAACAGGAAGAATACCCCTGAGCGTTTGGAAATGAGAAAGTATAACCCGAATCTGAAAAGAGTAACTCTTCACAGAGAAATTAAATAATCATAGGGTATGGCAAAGAAAGTAGTTGCATCTCTGCAAAAAGGTGCCGGTAAAGGCTACTCTAAAGTAGTTAAAATGGTAAAATCAGAAAAAACCGGTGCATATACATTTCAGGAAGAAATTGTTCCGAATGAAAATGTAAAAGAATACTTCAAAAAGTAATTATTGAAATACTTTATCTGATATAAAAAGCTTTCATCACCGATGAAGGCTTTTTTTGCATTCACAACTCCTTGGCCTCAGATCCGAAACATATTTTGTATCTTTCGGCCTCCAAAATCAATGATCATGGGAATTTTCGGAAGTTTTACCAAAAAGAAAAAAGAAAGTCTCGATTCAGGGCTCTCGATGACCAAAGAAAGTGTTTTCAAAAAACTCAGCCGTGCGGTTATCGGAAAGTCTAAGGTTGACGATGAGGTGCTCGACAATCTTGAAGAAGTTTTAATCACCTCCGACGTTGGTGTTGAAACGACCCTGAAGATTATTGAACGAATCGAGAAACGAGTTGCTGCGGATAAATACATGGGCACATCAGAACTGAACAACCTGTTGCGCGATGAGATCGCGGCCCTGTTAGAAGAAAACAACTCGGACGATGTCGAAAACTTTGATCTTCCACAAAGCGGTGAACCTTACGTGATCATGATTGTTGGAGTAAACGGTGTCGGAAAAACAACAACCATCGGGAAACTGGCTTACCAGTTTAAAGAAGCCGGAAAAAAAGTGGTACTGGGCGCAGCCGATACATTTCGAGCTGCTGCGATCGACCAGTTGCAAATTTGGGCCGACCGCGTAGGGGTCCCGCTGGTCAAACAAATGATGGGAGCCGACCCGGCTTCGGTTGCCTACGATACGGTAGCCTCAGCCAAAGCCCAGGGCGCCGATGTGGTAATCATCGATACCGCCGGAAGGTTACACAACAAAGTGAACCTGATGAACGAGCTGAGTAAAATTAAAAAAGTGATGCAAAAAGTCATCCCGAATGCACCCCACGAGGTTTTGCTCATTCTGGACGGATCAACGGGCCAGAACGCGTTCGAGCAGGCCAAACAGTTTACCAAGGCAACCGAGGTAACAGCCATGGCGCTTACCAAACTCGACGGAACGGCCAAAGGCGGCGTGGTCATCGGCATTTCCGACCAATTTAAGATTCCGGTGAAATACATCGGTATCGGTGAAAAAATGGAAGACCTGCAAATCTTCCGCCGCCGCGAATTTGTTGATTCATTGTTTAATTAGAAGATGATAGAATAACAAAAGGCTGGCAATTGTCAGCCTTCTTTTTTTGAAGGGAAGATGGGAAAACAAAAAATCAATGTCGTCACGCTGGGATGTTCCAAAAACCTGGTTGATTCGGAGGTGTTGCTCCGCAAGCTCGAAGTAAACGGATACGATGTGGTTCACGACAGCCCCGACGACGATTCGGATATTGTAGTAGTAAACACCTGCGGCTTCATCCTCGATGCCAAAGAAGAATCGGTTAACACGATCCTGAATTTTGTGGATGCAAAAAAAGGCGGACTGATTAACGAGCTATACGTGATGGGTTGTCTTTCGGCCCGCTATAAAAAAGAGTTGAGCGAAGAGATTCCGGAAGTGGACGGTTTCTTCGGAAAATTTGACCAGGCCGAGCTGGTAAAGAAACTGGTTGGAACATCGACTACCGACCTGATTTACGAGCGCAAACTGACAACACCGTCTCATTTTGCTTACCTGAAAATATCGGAAGGCTGCAACCGCACCTGCTCGTTCTGCGCCATTCCCCAGTTTACCGGAATGTATAAATCAAAACCTTTTGAGGCAGTCCTGAAAGAGGCAGAATACCTGGCCAAGAAAGGGGTCAAAGAATTGCTCCTGATCGCCCAGGATTTATCGTACTACGGGAAAGATCTGTATAACGAGAACCGGCTGGCCGAACTGGTTGACGCGCTTTCACAAATCCCGGGCATCAAATGGATCCGCCTGCATTATGCCTACCCCGCTCATTTCCCGCACGAAGTATTGAAAATCATGCGCGAACGCGATAATGTATGCAAATACCTGGACATCCCATTGCAGCACATTTCTGATAACATGCTGGCCAAAATGCGCCGGAATGTGACCAAAGAAGAAGTGATCAACCTGGTAAAGCGGTTCCGAAAGGAAGTACCAGGCGTGGTTCTCCGAACAACCATGCTGGTAGGCCATCCGGGCGAAACCGAAGAAGATTTTGATGAACTGAAACAATTTGTACGCGAGGCCAAATTCGACCGGTTGGGAGTTTTTGCCTATTCGCACGAAGAAGGAACTTATGCTGCAAAAAAATACAAAGACAACATTCCGCAGGAAGTAAAAGACGCCCGCGCCGCCGAAATCATGGCCATCCAAGAGCAAATTTCAGCCGAATTGAATGCCCGGCGTGTCGGACAAACACTCAACGTGCTGATAGACCGCGAAGATGCCGATTATTTTGTGGGACGAACCGAATATGATTCGCCGGAAGTTGACGGCGAAGTTCTGATCAGCAAAGAAATAGCCTTACAAATAGGAGAGTTTTATCAGGTGAAAATTACTAACGCCGAAGAATTTGACTTATTTGGGACCATTGTTTCGGCCTGATAGATGTCGAATTGTTAATATAACACCCAAAGTCCGGAAATTCAAATGTCCGGACTTTGGGTGTTATGCCAATTCATCAAAATTATTCAATTGGTTTCAGCCCAAGTTTTTCTTCGGCAAATTTACAACTGGCTTTTTCAACATCCATCCATGCTCCTGAAAACAGCTTGCAAGCAATGACATGAGTGTTGGCTTCGGGGAAAGCAACTTTCTGCCGCTCATCTTCCGGGGTTCCCAGTTTATCAAACATCCAAAGCAGGGCATCAACCCGCACAGTAGGATCCTGGTGTTGTTCATCTTTGTAATAATAACCCAGAAAAACTGGTGCCTTTACTTTAGAGAAGGTTTCCGGGGTCATCGTTTTTCTGACCAACTGTTGTAAATAAACAGTGCCTTCGAGCCGGTATTTGCAATACCAGTATTTACATTCCAGACAGGTGGTATCCGGGTTGGTTACCCGGTATTTGCCTTTCATTACCATGCGGGCAATTTGCAGCCCCCACGGGCGATCGAGTAAAAAAGCAGCCGGATTGTTAATCCGTACATTGGGCGAATACAGGTACAACGCATCAATCAGTTCCGGATGATCAGCAGCCAATTGCAAGGCGAGCGTCCCGCCTGTCGAAGTGCTCATCACAATCACCTTTCTCCCCAAAATATGAGCCAGAGCAAGCGCCTCTTTGGTCGAGTTGAAAAGACTATCGGGGGTCATATCAATCAACGCATCTTCCGATTCAAGCCCATGCGAAGCCAGGCGGGGAATATAAAGGTTCATTCCGTAGCGACGGGCAAAATCCTCATGTACCGGGCTTCCTTCGTACCACGATGCCGAAAAGCCCGGCAGATAAAGCAAGCAATATTCGGTTTGTTGTTTCAAACTGTCGTTTGCCCAAATGATGCGGCTCTCGTTATCCGGTTTAATTTTCAATTCCCGTTCTTTTGTCTGGATATAACTTTCAATACAATCAAGCGGGACCTTAATATCGGGCATGTCGGGAGAAAACGCGGGTTCCGGAAATTTCGGGCCCGAGAGATAAACCACAACGACCAGAATGAGAAAAGAAAACAAGTAAACAAGAAACTTTTTCATCTTCAGACTTTTTTCCAGTTGATATGATTTCCCAAAAATAATGGAAAAATATACGCCAGATATGTATTTCCTTGAATCACCCTGAAAAACACTGCAAGATAACCAGGTCAACAAAAAAAATCGGAACTTTGAGTCCGAATTATGAATATTGTATGGAAAGACCTGACGTATATCTCTTTAATCCGACCTGCGAACTGGCTGTTGCCAACGGTTCGTTTAGCTATATGCCGCCACAGAACCTTCGCCAATTCGAAGATGATTTGGCAACGCTGCCCATGTTCTTTTGCCAGCCCAACGATATTGTTTTAACCAAGGGAAAGCCCTCCAACGATTTTATTCAGCAAATACAGGAAGCCGGATTTATTTGTCCGGAATTTTCATCGCCAGAAATGCTAATTCAGGAGAACCGACAGCTGGGGCTCCTAAAACCCTGGGGCTGGAGCCCTGCTGCGCATTTTCGGCTGGAAGGACTAAAAGCCAGTTGTCCTGCCGCCTATTGGCAAAGTCCCGTTGCAAACTGGAGCGAAAACCACCGGCAACTGTATGAGCGCAAAACGTCGCGCGAATTTTTACAAAACCTGCTCATATCTTTTCCATACGATGCTTTTTGCCGCCCGGAACAAGCCCCGGTTATTATTACCCGCCTCGACGAGGTTGATCCATTTTTAAGCCAGCACGGGCAAATCGTTTTAAAGGCACCGTTAAGCTCGTCGGGCCGCGGGTCTCAATTTCTCCGGAAGTCGAACCTGAACAATGCCGTCAGACAGTGGGCTATCGGTGTTTTAAACCAGCAAGGTTATCTGATGGCCGAACCCCTGTTCCCCAAACTGGCCGACCTGTCTTTTCAGTTTGAAGTTTTACCGGGTGGACAAATCGATTATCTGGGGACATCCTTTTTCCGGACAAACAGCAACGGACAGTACAATGAATCGTTGATTAACCCGGAACTCAATCAGGTTATCTCCGGATTTGAACCCTCCGCCATTAACGATCTGATGAATATAACGGTTGAAGTTCTCAGAAATCAATTATGCCAATCGGTGTATACCAGATTTTATGAAGGTTATCTGGGAATTGACTCGCTTTTGTATGAAGAAAACGGGAAACTTAAAATACAACCTTGTCTTGAAATAAATTGCCGGCAAAATATGGGAATCGTGAGCCTGAAAATCGCGAGATCATTGCACCCGGAAGCAAAAGGGAGCTTTGGTATCTATTTCAATCCCCGAATGAAGTTCAACGATTGGGCAAATGCCGAACGCAAAAAACATCCGCCCATGCTTGAAGACCTCAAGCTTAAAAGCGGTTTGTTCCCGCTTACAGATATCCAAACACCACGAAATTCAGGAGCCTATCTGAAATTGGAATAATTTACGATTTTGAGTTCCCGATGTATCGGTCGATCGAGTCAAGGAGATGTTTTAGGCGGATTGGCTTGGTGATAAACTCATCGCACCCGGCTTCATGGCTCTTTTTTTCCTCCCCGGATAAGACAAACGCTGTTTGTATAATGACGGGCAGGTCGGGTTTCAGGTGTTTAATGATCCGGGTCGCTTCGATTCCATCCATTTTAGGCATGTTGATATCCATCAGAATTAAGTCGATTGAGCCGTTTGTTTCGACTTGTTTAACAGCCTCAACGCCATTTTTTGCCCATAACAACTGAGCATGTGTTTTGCGCAAAGCTGCCTCGAAATAGATGTTGCTTGTTTCGTTGTCTTCAACGACAAGGATGGTCCGTCCTTTCCATGAATATTCTTTATCTATAGTATCCATACCGGAACTTATTAACTTATTGGGGTTTACAACTAATTATTCAGACAAGACACGATTCAATACCCGAACCAAATCGGTCAAATTAAAAGGCTTACCCAAATAATCGTTCATGCCCGCTAATATAAACTTTTCTTTGTCACTTTTCAAATTATTGGCTGTCATTGCAATAATTGGCACACGGTGATTGCTGTTCTTCGTCTTTTCATACTCGCGGATCAACCGGGTCGCTTCCACTCCATCCATTTCAGGCATGTGAATATCCATCAGGACTACATCGAACGTATTGTGTTTAAACTTCTCAAACGCATTAAGACCATTTATCGCCAGAACCACTTCGTGCCCCAGTTTTTTTAATCCGATGGCAGCCACTTTTTGGTTAATAATATTATCCTCGGCCAATAATATCTTCAGAACTTTTTGAGGCATCAGTTCCCGGGCCGAAACCAGGTCCTTTTCAAGTTTCGAGTCGGATAGTGCAATCTCAAAGCTCGTCGTAAAATAAAACCGAGATCCAAGCCCTTCGGCACTTTCAACGCTAATACGTCCATTCATTAACTTTACCAGCCTCTTGCAGATTGCCAGTCCAAGGCCAGTTCCTCCGTATTTTCGGGAAATGGAGGCATCGACCTGAGAAAATGTCTTAAATAATTTACGCTGATTTTCGGGCGAAATTCCGATTCCGGTGTCTATTACTTCGAACTTTACCACCTCAACACCATGGGTCTTTTTCGACAATTTCACCAGAACCCGAACCGAGCCTGATTGTGTAAACTTGATCGCGTTGTTGCACAAGTTGATCAGCACTTGTTTTAAACGCAACGGATCGCCGATCACCCATTCCGAGACCTTGCTGTCAAATTCGACGCCAAACCGGAGCATCTTTTGTTCGGCCTTATATTTCAGCAGCTTAACAACTTCATTTACTTCATTCCTCAAATTAAACCGGATAGGTTCAAAAGAGATCTGTCCGGCTTCGATCTTCGAAAAATCAAGAATGTCATTAATTATCATCAACAGGTTTTCACCCGAAAGGTCAATGATATCCAGATATTCCCGTTGTCTTTTGGTTAACCGGGTTTCCTTCAAGATATCAACCATTCCGACAATCCCGTTCATCGGAGTCCTGATCTCATGCGACATGTTCGCCAAAAGCAGGGTTTTCGCCCGGGCAGCAGCTTCGCCCGCTTCTTTTACCATTTTCAGATCTTCATCTTTGCGCCTCAATGCTATGTGCAGACGAATACGGGACAGAAACTCCGGTTTGGCAAATGGTTTAAGCAAACAATCGTCGAACCCCTGCTCAATGGCAGATATTTGATCGTTTAGGTTTGACCGATCGACAACCAATAAAACTGGGATCTTTGCAGAATGAGACTTTTCAAGAAGCTTCTTCACAAGATCATCAACGTTCTTCGCCCCCGGAATATTCAGGATAATTAAATCGCTTTTAAACTCCCTGACCCTGGCTATCGCTTTTAATAAATCGACATGTGACACACAGTAATTTTCCGCCAACAGCCAATCCGTTATCGGCTCAAGATCATCTGGAACATTTGAACTGATTAAGATTTTTACAGGTCGCTTCTTTCTGCCCATAATTTTAAGGTTGTGGATTTCTGAAAATCCCTTGAAAAAGGTCTAATTGTCCACAATACACAGACAATTTCCTGTTTTTTTAGGGAAAAATCAAGTTTAATGTGAATTAAGATTTTTTAAACTATTTTTAACCTCACTTAATGTAAATTCATACCCTGAAAATTAGGATGAAGTTCTTGAACTTATCGAAGTTAAAAACCGATTTAAAACCTAAAAATCCTGATTATGAGAACCGTATTTTTATTCGTGGCTTTCTTTATCTGCCTATACAACAGCAGTCTGGCCCAGAAAAAGGAAAATAAGCAACAAACCCCGAATGAACAGATAAAAGTGAATAAAGAATACGACGAAAAAGGCAATTTAATTCGTTACGATTCAATTTATTCTTACAGCTGGTCGGGTGATACGCTGAAAAGTTTCCCGAAATTTCCAGAGGGGTTCGGACTTCCGGATGATTTTATGGAACACTTTGGATTTGGTTTCCCGTTTGAAAATGATAGCTTAAGAAGAGGGCCCTCAATAAGAGATTTCTTTGGAGGAGGGTTCGATTTCCCGTTTGATAATGAACCAATTCATCCCAATGATTCGATCATCAAGCAGTTTTGGGGGCCGGATCATTTTAGCTTTTCGTTCAAAAACGACTCATCACTTATCTTTGGGAACGATTCGTCTGCGATGATGCCCAAAGATTGGGGCTCTTTTTTCAATTTCCGGTTCGGTAATCCGGATGATAAACACAACATCGCTCCGCCAGGATTCTTCCAGGACGATTTCTTCACCCGGATGGAAGAATTTATGCGTAAACAAATGGAAGAGTTTAACAGTACATTTGGAGACCCCCAGGGAGAGTCCAACGACAAATCCAATGCAGATAAAAAATCACAAGAATTATAAATACACCTGACAGTAACAGTTATAATCTTTTCGAAGCTCCGGTCCACTGTATCCCGGAGCTTTCTCTTTTATAGTTTCAGCTTCGATTCAACCTATTGGTTGCCTATTTGTTATAAGACTCGAAACACAACCTTGAAGGTATGTTACGGGATATTCGAAGTAATTACGACAGGAGCAGTCTCTCCGAGGATCAAGTCAAAAGGAACCCTTTCGACCAGTTTAAGCTTTGGTTAAACGAAGCCATTCACGAGAAAGTTCCCGAACCAACAGCCATGATTGTCAGCACGGTCGATCCGGAAGGATGGCCCGACTCCCGTGTAGTCCTGCTCAAAGAAGTATGGCCCGACGGTTTTATTTTTTATACCAACTACAAAAGCAGCAAAGGGAAGCAGATCGAGAGCAATAATCACATCGCCATGAATTTTTTCTGGCCACAGCTCGAACGGCAAATCCGTATTATTGGCGAGACTGAAAAAGTGCCACCGCAACTATCCGAAGAATATTTTGCCACGCGCCCCGTTGACAGTCAACTTGGCGCCGTCGCCTCCAATCAGAGTTCGGTGATCAGCTCGCGTCACGAACTGGAAGATAAGTACAATGAACTTCAGAAAATTTATGAAGGACAGGCTGTTCCCAAACCAGAACATTGGGGCGGTTATCTTGTCAAACCAAGCCGGTTCGAATTTTGGCAGGGACGGCTCAACCGCCTGCACGATCGCCTGCGCTATGAAAAGTCTGGAAATGAATGGATAATTTACAGATTATCGCCTTGAAAAAATAAAAAAGAGAAGAACCATTTTGTTTCTTCTCTTTTTTATGTGACCCCGGAGAGACTCGAACCCCCAACCTTCTGATCCGTAGTCAGATGCTCTATCCATTAAGCTACGGGGCCTTTCCTTAAAAGCGTTGCAAATATAGAACTTCTTCCTTTACCTGCAAAGGTTTTTATAGACTTTTTGAAATTATTTATACTTCCCAATTTTGTCATCGATAAAAACGTCCTGATCCTTATTGGTTTGAATCTTTACGTTCGTAATCATATTTTCTGCGCCACAGACATAAACTGCCTCATGAACCTGCTTCAGCAGATCCATCAATTGGTCAAAAGTACCTTCTACCACCGTCTCGAATGGACAAACAATATAATTTAATCCCGATTTCTGTATTACCTCGATGGCAGAATCCACCAAAGCGTATGTGTCATGATCTTTTGATCTGGGCAAAACCTGAATGGCCATGTTTGCCAAATTATTCTTCATCGTCTTCTTCCTCCTCTTCTTCCTGATTAGGTTGATTGATAAATTCTTTTATCTCATCCAGGGTCAATTTCCGGACGTTTGTTATGATGATATCCTCGCGTATAAAATTGCCAATTTGGTTACACTCATCGATGACGCTTTTAAAAATGTCCTGAATAGGCACCTTTACCGGCAATAAAAGCAACGAAACCGCAAATCCTTCTTCGAAACGAATCTCTTCCAATTCACCTTCGTGTTGTTCAACAGAAAATTTCAGTTCGCTGGCCAGTAATTTTTTTTGCGCTTCAGTAAACTGAACGGTATAATCATTGGCAATAAAAACGGCAAAGTATCGTAACTTCTGTCCTTTCCCGCCCAGTCCGGTCGATATAAATACCTGTTGTTCATCGAGCAACGAACTTTGCATCAGCATCCGGCTCTCCTGAAGGGCCAGCACACTCCAGTCTTTCAATTCCGGGTCCGGATTCCGGACATATTTTTCAATGGCGCGAAACGCTTCAACCTTATCAATGGCAGCAAGCAAAACCAGCAAACTTTTCTTTTCTTCGACCGGGACCTCCGGGTTAAACAAATCCGACTGATGCTCCAGTATGTATTCCACGGTAAATTCACGTTTCAGCTCGCGACCATAATCAAAGTATTCCATCTGAAGTTCTACATCAATCTGTTCCTCCAGTACGCTGAAATTTTCAGGAAGCGACGAAATGGCCTCCTGAATTTTTTTGTAGATATCGTCGTTTTGTTCTTTCATGGTAAATCAAAGATGCAAAAATATTAGCACAGGATAAAGCTTTATTTGCAAACAAAGAATTTTTAACAGTTTTATTAAAACTTGAATATCTTTGCTCACCTATTTTTATTTGATTTAAATTAGCATAATACCGATCGGAAAAGTGCGCCTGTCTGAAGTAAAAAATAACGAAACAGTCATTATCACCAAAGTTTTGGGACACGGTTCGTTTCGGAAGCGGATCACCGAAATGGGATTCGTAAAAGGAAAAGAAGTGACTGTTATTAAAAATGCACCCTTCAAAGGACCGATCGAGTTTAGGATACTGGATTACAACATCAGCTTACGACGAAGCGAAGCCAACCTGATTGAAGTCGCCACCATTGAGGAAGCCGGCCAAATTCAACCTCAGGCATTCGAAGGAGTTATCGACCGCCACGACCTGAAAATCTCTGCACGGCAAAAAGAACAGACCATCAACATTGCCTTGGTCGGAAATCCAAACTGCGGAAAGACAACCCTGTTCAATTTTCTATCCGGATCGAAAGAACATGTGGGGAACTACAGCGGAGTGACCATCGAAGCCAAGAAGGCCAGCTTCAGGCAAAACGAATACCTGATCAACATCTTCGATTTACCCGGAACATATTCGCTGACAGCTTATTCTCCGGAAGAATTGTATGTCAGAAAATACATTATGGAGGAAACTCCGGACATTGTGATCAACGTGATCGATGCCTCAAACCTGGAGCGAAACCTGTTTCTGACAACCCAGCTGATCGACATGGACATCAAAGTTATTATTGCCCTGAACATGTACGATGAGCTAATAAAGAACGGGATTCAATTCGACTACAAAACGTTGGGGAGCCAGATCGGGATCCCGATCATCCCGACCGTTAGTTCAAAAGGCAAAGGCCTGACCGAGTTGATCGAGAAAACCATCGATGTATACGAAGACCGCGATCCCATTGTCAGGCATATTCATATTAATTACGGCCCCGAACTGGAACGGTCTATCCGTGAAATCAGGACAAAAATCAAGGAAGAAAAACCAATTACCGACACGGTTTCTTCACGGTTTCTGGCCATTAAACTTCTCGAACGCGATAAAGAAACCGACGAATCGCTTTCGCATTACAACAACTACGAATCCATCAAACAAACAGCCCAACGCGAAATTAACCGCATTGAACGGTTATTTGATGAAGACAGCGAAACAATTATTACCGATGCCAAATATGGTTTTATTTCCGGGGCACTGAAAGAAACACTCAGACAACGGCAACACAAAGCCAAAAACCCTTCGGAAAGAATTGACAAATACCTGACTCATCCCGTCCTGGGGTTCCCGATCTTCATTTTATTTCTGTTTATTTCCTTTTACGGAACGTTTAAGCTGGGAGCTTACCCGATGTCGTGGATCGAATGGCTGGTTGAGGCAATCAGTAATTTTGTGGCACACAATCTTCCGGAAGGCATGCTCAAAGACCTGCTCATCAACGGCATAATCGACGGGACCGGGAGCGTGCTGGTATTCCTGCCCAATATCCTGATTCTGTTTTTCTTCATTTCGATGATGGAAGACTCGGGCTATATGGCCCGCGCTGCTTTTATCATGGACAAAATTATGCACCGGTTTGGGTTACACGGCCGATCGTTTATCCCGATGGTAATGGGATTTGGGTGCAATGTGCCAGCCATCATGGCCACCCGGACGCTTCGCAGCCGCAGCGACCGGTTACTGACCATGCTCATCATCCCATTTATGTCGTGTAGCGCGCGACTGCCGGTTTATGTGCTTTTCGTAACCGCATTCTTCCCCGGCCATCCCGAGCTGGTATTGATCAGCCTCTATTTCGCCGGAATCCTTCTGGCTCTCCTAACGGCCCGCCTGTTGAACAAAACAATATTCAGGGACAAAGAAACGCCATTTGTACTTGAATTACCGCCATACCGCATCCCCACAATGAAAAACATCACCATCCATATGTGGGAC
Source organism: Bacteroidota bacterium (assembly GCA_029265715.1). Classification (GTDB taxonomy): domain Bacteria; phylum Bacteroidota; class Bacteroidia; order Bacteroidales; family Prolixibacteraceae; genus Aquipluma. The sequence goes on along the minus strand of JAJUGZ010000085.1, from coordinate 1,754 downwards.
AAAACACAGCAATATCTCAGGAAAATTGGAGGAGTAATCCTGATTGGCGTAATCATTATTTGGGTGTTGGGCTACTTCCCCAGAAAAGCTCATGTCGCAACAACATCACCAATTCCCAATCAGGAAATAATCACAACTGCTGATCCTGATAACAATGTGCCCGGAGAAACACTGAATGTGGAATCGGAACACCTCCGCAATAGCTATCTGGGCCAGATCGGGCAATTTATCCAACCGGTTATGGCGCCCTTGGGATTCGACTGGAAGATGAGTATCAGCCTTTTGGCAGGCCTTCCGGCCAAAGAAATTATTGTGAGCACCATGGGCGTACTCTATCAGGCCGACGACAAAACAGAAGCCAATACACTCCCGGCCAAGCTCAAATTAGAACGATACGATTCCGGTCCCCTAATCGGCAATCGTGTATTTACCGTGCCAACTGCTCTGGCATTTCTCGCCTTTGTCTTAATTTACTTCCCTTGTATTGGCGTAATTGCAGCAATTAAATCAGAATCAGGAAACGTAAAATGGGCCCTGTTCACAATTCTCTACACAAGCGTGGTTGCATGGCTTGTGGCCTTTTTAGTCTTTCACATCGCCGGATATTTTATGCTTTAAAAACACCGGCAACAACGTAAAAAATCCAAAAATTTATTGTTTCTTGGTTTGGATTTGTAGAAAAAGGGGAAAATGATTCAGAACATTATTGCTTATGCTATCATTGCGACAGCATGGATTGCGATATTCATAAAAGCTATTCGTTTTTTTAACCTTTCCGGGAAAAATAAAAAACATTCCTCCAAATGCGGAAGCTGTACGGCCGAATGCGCGTTGCGCGATTTGCATATCCCGGTCAAAGAACGCTGTTCAACCCCAGATAAAATTGAAATTTATCTGTAACCGAAAGGCATCGGCCTGCTTCCGATAGCATCCGGCTTGGGGAACCCTCCATTAACTAACTATCAATCAACAACTAAAACTCAACGCATGAGCTACCACACATAATAACTTACCATATGGCGATGTATCCATAGAATGGATGAGCAACTACGGCTGCTCTCACCTCTGATTTTTAACTGGGCTAATTGTCGTACATCCATAATATCTATCTTTGGGGCGGCCATATCGCTTTGCATTGGTTAAAAGGGATAAAATAGAAACCATCCTTTCCCTTTTTTCATTGGCACAATTTGAACCGAAATGACTAGCACAACTTCGTCCGTTTTATTGATTTTGCACTAATTCGATGGTAATCGGTCTTTGCAATTGGAGCCATGTTGTTACCGACTACCGTTGTTTGTCATTGATCAGTTGAAGTTTCATCATTATGTCTGTCTGTTCATCATTGCCTAATTTGAAAATATGTTTGTCAAACTCTACAAAACCGTTTTTCTTATAAAAGTTAATTGCCCTTGGATTTTGTTCCCATACACCAAGCCAAACATAGTCAGCATTCTTCTGTCTTGCGATGTTTATTGCTCTGGCATAGAGCAGTTGTCCAACATTTTTCCCGTGATATTCTTTCAGAACATAAATTCTTTCAATTTCAATAGCTCGGTCGTCTCGTATCTCTGTTTGAGATTTTCCGAAATTTACTTTTAAATAACCAATTACTTCTACTTTAACAGATTAGAAAAATGTGCACAATTCGTTGGCATTCTTTATCTTGTATTTGTTTTAGTTGTTGATTATTAGTACTTTAGAAGCGTAATAGAAAAACAGATTTATCGTTCAGAGCAATGTTTAATACAACC
>JAJUGZ010000052.1 GCA_029265715.1 Bacteroidota bacterium | reverse complement strand
TCAAATAGGCCTAGCATATTGATATTCTTCATTGTTGCTCTTTTTTGTACTGTAAAATAGGCAATCTAACCATATATCCCATGCTTAAAATATTAACAATTAAACAAATATATTAACATTGGGTTTTTAGAGATGCCCTATTGTCGCATTTAATCAATATCTCACTCACCCGAAGCCGCCGCTGGCGGCTTTTCCCCTCTCCACCGGTAAAAAGGCATAACGAAAATTACAAGCGAAAAGAAAGTTTGAGATGAGCTATAAAAACAACATCTTTCTGTTCATATAACTTAAATACGAATCTCGCCACCAAAATTGACCGATCCTACTGTATAAACAACCAAGCAACCAATGGCAGGTAGTCTTTTAACGATTCTTTGAATCGTTTCAATGCTTTGGTCATCTGGGCTTCGACCGCTTTTATCGAAATATCAAGCTCTTCGGCTATTTCTCGGTTCTTTTTGTTTTCGAACCGGCTCTTCTCAAAAATGACCCTGCACTGAGGGGGCAGGCTCTCCAGGGTTGCTTGTATGATCCGCTCAATTTCAGAGAAAGTTAAACCGGAGGTGTCCAATTGGCTCAATGCATCCAGGTTTAACTCCAGCTCTGCTTCATTCAGGCATCCTGAGAAAATCAACTTTTTTGAGAATTTTTCATCTCGCAGTTTCTTCAGACAGTTGTTCCGGGCCACCGTGTACAACCATGCATTCAGGTTGGTATCGGGGAGCAATAGGGTCCGATTGTTCCATAAAGTCAGGAACGTATCCTGAACGATGTTCTCCGCCAGGTCGTCGGGTGGGATATATTCGTGCACGAAATGGAAAAGCCGGGGATAATAGAAACGAAAAATAATTTTAAACGAGGCTTCATCGCCGTTAAAAAACGTTCTGATAAGTTCCTTGCTAAGCTCCGGCATATTTTTCACAAAAAGTCTGTCTCCCGCAAAACTATGAATTTTTGTTCAGAATCGGTTAGTCCTCCGGTACTTTCAACCGGCCGCCGGTTCCCTGGATCATGGTTCGCTCCCATTCTTTTCCATAACCGGGCTGGGCAGGCGATTTAGGAATATCTTTGCCATTTCCGTTGTCGAGCAATTTCCGTTCTTCCGAGTGTTTCACATTCCCATCCATATACTTCATGAACAGATAATGGTAAAAATTCTTCCAGTCGCTAACCAACTGATTGCCGGTACTTACCGAATAGGCAGTCAGATAATCGGCAGCCGACCCCGGATTTTGCTTAAACAACTCCTCAGCCTGCTTATCAACAACTTGCACTTCAGATATAAACCTATTTTCGAGCTGATCTTGATATTCTTTTATTTCTGGATGTATAAGATTATAACGCGCATAAGCCCAGTTGTTCACCTGGTTAAATGTCCAGAAAGCAGAAGTCTCCGACCAGGAAATCATCGATCCGTTTCCCGGCGCATAACTTTCCGGTATTTCTTTGATACCGCAATACATGGGCGCATAAACGCATCCGTCGGTATCGTCGACGCCAAACCAGAAGATACCGCCAACCGGGTCGGGCAGCCAGTTGCGCGACTGGGCCACAAAGCAATAGCCGGTTTGCTGGGTTGCAATGGCGCGTTCATTGAAGTACATCACGCTGTCAACTTCATATTCGAGCGGGCGCCAGCGATAAGGCAACCCGAAAGGCCCTGCGCCCAAATCGTTGCGCATGTCTAACGGGGTATCTTCGTAATGGTCGCGCATGCCGTCCATGACCTGTTGCAACGAGACCGGCGAATCGGGTTTTACCCACAAAGGCAAGCGGTTCGAAACAAATCCATTCGGGTTCAAACGCTGATCAGGGAACCGTTCATCGCGGGTAAACCTCCCCATCGCATAATTGGTATAAGCCTGGTTATCGCGTATCTCTTTGCTGATTTTCCGGAAGAACGACCAAACCCGGGCATCGCAAAAACGGGCGCCCCCGAAATTCAACGGGTTGTAAACATCCGAAAAACTGAACGCTTCGTCTGAACCGTGATAAAAACCATGTTTCCGGGCAAAGCTGATAACATCCGGCGAATGGTAAACAGTTTGTTTCGGATCGTTCCAGTTGTTTCTTTTCTGAAACGGGAAAGTCGTTATCCGGGCCTGGTTGGCATGACCGCTCACATAGCCATCGGGGATGAGGCGGGCAACCCACACAGCCCCCTTTTCATATCGCCCCTTCCCGATCATTTCCATGATCCAGGCTTCGTTGGCATCCGAAATTGAGAACGATTCGCCGCTGGTGGCATAACCGCACCGGGCCACCAGATCGGTCATTACTTTGATCATTTCGCGGGCTGTCTTTGAGCGTTGCAAACCAATGCGCATCAACGAACCGTAATCGAGAACAGCACCGGGCTGGGAACCCAGCGAATCGAGCCCGCCAAACGTTGTTTCGCCAATTGCCACCTGATGCTCGTTCATAAACTGGATGACCGAATAAGTGTGTGCTGCTTCGGGAATCGAGCCCATCAAACGACCATTTTCATAGTGATAAACCTCGCACTTGTCGCCCGGTTTGTGGTCGGCAGCCGGGAAAGCAGCAATCGCCCCGTACCGGGTGTGCGAATCGGCGGCATAGGTAATCATCACCGACTGGTCGGCGCTGGCCCCTTTGGTGATAATCAGGTTTGTACAGGCTAAAGCAGAAAAGGATCCGGCAAAAAGCACCCCGGAAAGGGATATGGCGAGTATTCTGAAATTCATCGGTTTAGATTTTTAATAATTAACCCAGGACTGATAAAATGATACGTTCCTGAAAACAGCGCATTTCTCTACCAAAATATAACAACATTTACCCGGCAGAGCCGAACAAAAAAACTCTCCCGAGAAATAGATCACCTGATAAAATTAGAAAAATTAAAGACAGTCAGAAAAATGATCTGCCTCCCCTAAAAAATCCCGGAAAAAATTCAATTAGTTAACCCGCAGCACCGACCCAACTTTCAGCGTTTTCTGAGGAGAAATGTTGTTTAGGGCACACAGCTTATTCACCGTTGTATGGTAGCGTTTGGCAATTGTCCATAGATTGTCGCCTTTCCGGATAACATGCTTGCCCGAACTGCCGCCCGCAACCGACGACTGCACCGTCTGCTTCTTGCCAAGATCGGCCAGATCGGTCGCAAAAATCTTGTTTTTATAATAAACCTTGTCGGCCTTCAGGGCGAAGGTCTGAAAATCGATGTATTTCCCCGAATCGAATGGTTCTCCAAACAGCCGTGTTTCAAAATGAAGATGGTCGCAAGTTGCACGGCCGGTATGGCCGCCAAGCCCAATCAAATCGCCGGCTTTAACCGTATCGTTTACGTTTACTTTGATCGCACTCAGATGGGCATACACCGTTTCGAGCCCGTTGGTATGCCTGACAACAACCAGATTGCCATATCCGCTAAACCGTTTTGCCAACCTGACACGACCATCAAACGCGCAACGAACCGTGTCGCCCGGGTTCAGCTTAATGTCGGTTCCGGTATGCATCCGCCGGCCCCGCCAGCCAAACTTCGAAATCACTTTTCCTTTATATGGCATGACAAAATGATGATCATGCATCCCCAGCAACGTTATTGTAATTGTATCGGAAGCAGGGGGAAGAATGTTTTGCGCGTATCTTACCTGAGTCGAGTTCCAGTTGTTTTTGTACAACAACTCGTCATCCGATTTTAATGAATCCAATGGAAGTTCTTCTTCGGCGCTTAGTAACGAATCAACCTCAAGGGGCAGTTTTTTTATATTAATTGTATCGGGTAAAGCCTGAAAGGCTTTTGCATAACAGACAATAAACAGAGTGACAAACAGAAATAAGAAACGCATCATTCTTTTCAAAATTTGGGTTATTTGATTAGCTCAAAACTTTGAACAGTTGACGAAGGTAACTTTTTCATTATTTATTTCCATGCCTGTTTCAAATTTTCGGGCAATTTTAACAAACAATAACACCTTTTTATACATTTGCGCCAATTTTTTTAGGAGGATACATTTTACTATGAAATAGCCATAAAATCCAGGCTCATACCAATCGGAAAACGTACAAATGGCTATTCCATGTCGGTGCTAATTTGATTGAAAAGAAAAAGCTGTTACGAAAGTTTTACGAACCTACTTTGAAAATTTATAGGAATGAAACGAACATGCCACGGTAAAAAAATTTATGGTGGTGGCACCAAAGGCCATGTAAATATTAATTAGAGAAGCTAATTTTCATGGCATGGAGTTCCATAAGTACACACCTAAATTTCAATATTTTAACAACAATATTTACTTATGAAATAGCCACCATGATTTGCAAACACCAGCAGATAATGAAAACAATAAACGGATCCTGGCTATTCCATCTGACAACTTAAAAACAAATTATTTACAGATGAAATAGCCATGTGCGCCAAAGTTCACACCAATCGAAGATGTACAAATGTCTATTCCATACCGGTGCGAATTTTATTGAAAAGCAAAAGCTGTTACGAAAATTGTACGACCCAACATTGAAAATTTATACAGATGAAAAACAAAGGTTTTCGCAAGATTTCTAAATACTTAGTATTCGGGATTGTGGGTATTTTCGCCCTGATTGGCTTTGTTTTGACCACCGCATTCTTTGCCGTTAAATTTCACCTCACAAACGACCCCGGTGTTGTTGACCTGAACGACCGGTATTTTCAAGAGATAAAAGATAAATACGGACGCAGTTCAGAAAATGCCGATTCCATTTCCATTGATTATTCAGAAGCAAAGTTTCTCCACGATCTGTCGGTTCTGAACAAATACTACCCGGCCAATGCATTCTACATTCAAAATGCTTATTATAAAAGCCATAACCTGAAAGAAGCCCGGAGAATGATTGAAGCCGTCAACCTGCACATGCAGGATAATGCAGAATATCTTCAGGAAATAAACAGTTTTACTGAAACAACCGATCCGGCAAAGCTGAAGCTGAAAACCCAAAGCGCCTTCGAATGGATGAACATTCCGGAGTGGCAAGACTTCAAACTGGCCGTTGCCAAAGACAAACACCTGATTGACTCGGCGGCTGTTTTGACCGGCGTTGAACCGCGCCTGATTGTGGCCGTTTTGGTTGGCGAACAAATCCGACTGTTTAACTCGAGCCGGGAAGCCTATAAAAAATGGATCGGCCCCCTGAAAATCCTCTCGGTCGAGACAACGTTTTCGCTGGGGGTAACCGGCATCAAAGTACCAACCGCCCAAACCATCGAGCGGAACCTGAAAGACAGCACATCGATTTTCTACCTGGGCAAACAATACGAACACCTGCTCGACTTCAAAACCAACGACATTGAAACAGAACGATTTAAAAGGCTGACATCATACCAGAACCATTTTTACTCGTACATGTACGCAGCCCTGAATGTGAAACAAATAAACAAACAGTGGGAACGTTCCGGCTACCCAATCAGCGACCGGCCCGAAATTCTGGCCACGCTGTTCAACATTGGCTACGAAGTATCGGTACCCAAACCCAATCCGGTAGTCGGCGGCTCAGGCATCGACATCAAAGGGAAACGTTACTCGTTTGGCTCGGTTGCTTATGAGTTTTACTACTCAGGCGAGCTGTATGACCTGTTCCCGTTCAAAAACTCCCGATTCGATTTTACCGACAATGTTTAAAAGAAGTCCGAGAAACACATTCACGGTTGTTATCCTTTTGCTCCTGATCAGCAGCGGAACACATGCGCAAACGTACTGGATTCAGGATATTCCGTGGAAAACACTGATGAACGGGCTTCAATATGCAGAGCTCAACGCCCCCGACAGGTCGGTTGTAAACGATTCAAAACTTTCGATCCTGAAGATTGATCCGAAGCAATTTGATTTCGAGTTCCTGACAGCATCGGAACACGGACGGCATTCGCACACAGCGCCCGGGTGGGCTGAAATGTTCGGGAAAAACATTGTCATCAATGCAGGCATGTACAACTATGACCGAACGCATTCGAACAAGGGATACATGAAAAATTACAATCACCTGAATAATCCGGTAATGAGTTCGTATTATAACGCCATGCTGGCCATGCACCCCATCGACAAGAAAAAGCCACCCTTCGAAATCATTGATATCACCTGTCAGGATTGGGGAAAAATCAGGCACGAATACCATTCGTTTTGCCAGGGGATGCGCATGATCAGCTGCGAAGGCGAAGCCATGTCATTCTCGAAACGGCCCGATCAGTCGTGCAGCATGATCATTGCCGCCACCGACACGGCCCGAAACCTGTACATCGTTTTCACTCGGTCGCCTTATACGCACCAGACTATGATTAAATATATGCAGGGACTTCCGCTCCATATCCGTACAACCGTTTATCTCGAAGGAGGCCCCGAAGCAAGCCTGTATGTCAACACCGGCGACACGGTGATTGCCAAATACGGAAGCTATGTTTCGAATACCTGTAATAACGACGACAACGATCATTTTTACGAAATCCCCAATGTGATCGCCCTCCGGAAAAAGAAATAACCGAAAAGAAGTAAACTCCTGGTACCTGATATTATAAAATACCCGTCCGGCACAGACAAACGGGTATTTTGCCAGCCAACAAAAGATTTTGACCTTAATCGCGTTATGCTTATCTATCAGATCGAGTTCACGTTAATTTATGTTCCGGCCCATTCTTCTTTTTAGAGCCCTCGTACAAATCGTACCGTCGAAAACTGCATTCGAGCGAACCGTTAAACAGCGGAATTTTCTGCGATGGCTTCAGCCCGATCGACTTCAGACAGGCCGGCGTGCTGATGATCCAGGCCGTCGTGTTGGTATAGTATTGTTTCAGGCGGCTGCCAATCATCTCGTAAAAACGGGCGTCCTCCGGAACGATGCGCTCTCCGTAAGGAGGATTGAACAGCAAAAATTTTCTTGCCGACGGTACTTCCAGCGTTTTAAAATCGGCAATCTTAAAATCGATCAGCTTCGACACACCGGCTGCTTCTGCATTTTGGTAAGCCGAATTGATGTTCTGACGCGAAATATCCGAAGCAAATATTTTGCATTCAGGCTTTCCTGAAGTTTTCTCGTCCTGAATAGCCGTAAAAATGTCCTTCTTATAATCGGGCCATTTCTGAAAAGCAAACTCTTTCCGGATATCGCCCGGACGAATGCCGCCGACCAGCATGGCTGCTTCGATAGCAATGGTCCCCGAACCGCACATCGGGTCAACCAGGTCGGTTTTTCCATCCCACTCCGACAATTTTAACAAGCCGGCTGCCAGCACTTCGTTGATGGGAGCCTCGTGCCTGCCCACCCGGTAACCTCGTTTGTTCAGCGGCTGGCCGCTGCTATCAAGCGAAAACGTGCACACATCGCCGGCAATGTGCAGGTTTATCCAGATATCCGGATTTTCGGCATCAACCGAGGGCCGTTTCCCAAACTGCTCGCGAAAACGGTCAACAATTGCGTCTTTGGCCTTCAGCGAGGCAAACATCGTGTTGCGGAACAAATCGGAAAAAATGGTGTTCTGAATTGCAAAAGTCTGGTCGATGAACAGGTAGTCTTCCCATTCAATCCGCTTGGTTTGTCGGTACAAATCATCGACCGAACGAATGCGGAACGAATCAACCGGAACCAGCACCCTAAGGGCTGTTCGCAAGCAATAATTGACCCGGTACAACAGGGTACGGTCTCCCGAGAAATAAACGCAACGGCGCCCCGGCTCAACGTCGGATGCGCCCAGTTCTGTCAGTTCTTTCGCCAGCACTTCTTCCAGTCCGGCAAAAGTAGTGGCCGTGTATTTTTGGTTTTTCAAAATTTAAAGTAGGTTATAAACTGTAGCCTGAACATGCTTCCGGTATTCCGGAAAATTCATTACTCAGCAACAATGAATGACTAATGACAACCAACGACTATTAATAACATCTAAATCCCCGCTCCGTCGCGGAACGATGATTCCCGCGCCTTAAACTGAACGACCCTGGAATTGGGAGGCAAATTATTGGTTACCCATACGTTACCGCCAATCACCGAATTTTCGCCGATCCGGACACGCCCCAGAATGGTAGCCTGCGCATAAATAATCACGTTATCCTCTACAATCGGGTGGCGCGGAATGCCCTTGATTGGATTGCCATTTTCATCCAACGGGAAACTCTTGGCCCCCAGTGTAACCCCCTGGAACAATTTCACATTTTTCCCGATAATCGACGTTCCGCCAATTACCACGCCCGTTCCATGGTCGATGGTAAACGATTCGCCAATCTCGGCCCCCGGATGAATGTCGATGCCGGTTTCGGAATGCCCCATTTCGGTAATAATGCGGGGAATCAACGGCACGCCCAGTTTCAGCAAACAGTTGGCCATACGGTAATTCACAATGGCCCGGATGGCCGGATAGCAATAAATAACCTCGCTCCGGCTCAAAGCGGCCGGATCGCCAATAAAGGCTGCTTCCACATCGGTTACCAAAACCCGGCGTATTTCGGGAAGCGAGGCAATAAAATCGGCTGCCAGGTTTTGGGCATGCTTCGACCGGTCCTGAATGTCGATCGGCATACTGCGGTCGCAGGTAAAACAAAGTCCGGCTAAAATCTGTTCCGACAGCAACTCAAACAGCTCGTCGACATAAACCCCCATGTAATGCTTCATGGTGTTTTTACGCAAACTGGTATTCCCGAAATAACCCGGGAATAAAATTTCGCGCACCATTCCGACTATATTCCCCAGTTTCTCGATCGATGGAAGCGGTTCTCCCATCCGGTGCTCGTGGCAAACCTGGTTATACGAATCCGGGTTTGCTAACTGCTCAATGGTACGGGCAATTTTGGTGTGAATATGTTTTTCAGATTCCATCTTTTGTTTCGGTATTAAAAAGTGTTGTACTCAGATACCGTTCGCCGGTATCGCAAATAATAACAACAATGTTCTTCCCCTTGTTCTCCGGACGTTTGGCCAACTCCAGGGCGGCAAATACATTGGCCCCTGATGAGATTCCGCACAAAATTCCTTCCTGTACAGCCAGTTGCCGGGCTGTTTCAAAGGCGGCATTGTCATCGACCGGAAATACTTCATCATAAATTTCAGTATTTAACACACTGGGGACAAACCCGGCCCCAATGCCCTGGATCCGATGTGACCCGGCTTCTCCTTTCGATAAAACCGGACTTGAGGCAGGCTCCACAACCACACAATAAACTGAACTTTTCAGGGCTTTCAGCGTTTCGGACACCCCGGTAATGGTACCTCCGGTTCCGGCCCCGGCCACAAAAAGATCAACCTGCCCATCGGTATCGTTCCAGATTTCCCGGGCTGTTGTTTTTCGGTGTATTTCGGCATTGGCCGGATTTTCAAATTGCATCGGAATAAACGAATTGGGTTCTGCCGCCGCCAGTTCTTCTGTTTTTGCAATAGCTTCGCGCATGCCCCCGCGAGCCGAAGTTAAAACCAGTTCGGCACCATAGGCTTTTAATAAAATGCGACGTTCGAGCGACACATTTTCAGGCATCACAATGATGAGCTTATACCCTTTCACGGCACAAACCATCGCCAGCCCTACTCCGGTATTTCCACTGGTCGGCTCAATAATAACCGACTTCGGGTTCAGTTTTCCCTGCTTTTCGGCTTCTTCAACCATGGCAATGGCCAGTCGGTCTTTAACCGATCCCCCGGGGTTTTGCGATTCGAGTTTGGCCCAAACCGTTGCACCAAATCCGTCTGCCATCCGGTTAAGCTTTACCAACGGGGTTTTCCCGATTAATTCGATTACACTTTCTGCTACTTTCATTCGTATAAATTTTCAATGTAGGTTCGTACAATTTTCGTAACAGTATTCGCTTTTCAATTTGAATTCCAACGGATAGAATAGCCATGATCCGCTTATTATTTTCATTATCTGCTGGTGTTTGCAAATCATGGCTACTTCATCTGTTTATAATTTGATTTTTAAGTTGCCAGATGGAACTCGCCATTATAATCGTGCTCCTGTATGAGACGATCTCTCATGGCTCGTTTCATGTTGTGTAAATTAAATAGTGTGACAAAAGTCAGATTTTTCAGGGTAAAATCAAACGAAACAGCTATTTATATTCTACCACAGAGTTACGCTGAAAACAATCACAAAGCGACCCTGTGTTTTTTATTTTCCAAACGACTTTTTCAGAAAATCGTCCACGGCTTTTACTGCATTCTGCAGGCGCTCCTCCCCTTCTCCGGATATTTCAACAAATGGAAAGCCGTAATCCAGCAGTTCGTCGCGGTAACGTCGGAAAAGCGCCAACCGGGTTTCGCCCCCGTTTTCGCGCACCGGGTCGGGTTCCCAAGGTAAATCGGGGACACAAAGCAGGTACAGATCCATTGGGAGGTTCCGGAGATTTGTTTCAACGCGTTCGGGTACCCGGTGATAAACCCAGTCGAACCAGACTTTGGTCAGCACCAGCCAGGTATCAAAGAAATAAATCCGATGTTCACCGGAGACCGTTGATTGATATTGTCGGACTTGTTCGTCGGCAATATGGCAGACGTCGTCAAACGTGTATGGGCGATCGAGTTGCTCGACATACGCGCGCGCATGTTCGGGAATGTAACAGCCGTTAAAATGCCCGGACAAAGCAAGGGCAAGCGTAGTTTTTCCAGTCGACTCGGGCCCGGTTATGACAATGCGTATGATTGGTTCCGGAGTTCTTTTTTCCATTCAATGTATCCTAAAACGGCCATGACCGTGTAAACAACAAACAAGATGGTGGTAGGCCACAACCCCTTATAAATGTACAACAGAGCCGAAAACGCATCGACAAACACCCAGACTATCCAGTGTTCCAGAATTTTGCGGGCCAGCATCCAGGTCGCAACAATACTCAGGGCTGTGGTGAGCGAATCGGCATACGGAACTGGCGAATCGGTATAATTCAGAAGGATATGTAAAATAACGAAATAAATCAAAACTGAAACCCCGGACAATACGGCAATCTGTTTCAGGCTTACCTGCGACACCGGAACCTGCTTTTCGGTTTCGTCGTGTTTCCCTTTCAGCCAGTAATACCAACCATAAATGCTCACAAAAACATAATACACCTGCAAACCCATGTCGGCATAAAACTTCGACACAAAAAAAATATAGATATAAAAAACAGAGGTCAGCAAGCCCGTCAGCCATGTAAGAATGTTCTGCCGGATTGACAAAACAATATAAACCATTCCCAGAACAGCACCCAGCACTTCGATGTAGTTGGCTGCCACCCAGCGGGCAATTATTTCAATCATAGTTATAATTTATCGACCAGAATTTTTTCGTAGGCTCCGTTTTGTTTCAACACGTCCAATGCTTTCTGGATGGTCGTGTCGTCCTCGTTCATAATTTCATAGTAGTGGCTTACCGAAAACAAATCGCGGGCAACCAGCGCCTTGATCTGACGTTTCATCAGAGGCCGCGCAAAATCAAGACTTGCCTGATTTTTGGCAATTCCTTCCTTTTCTCCTTCGGCCACAATGCGGTCAATCAAGGCTTCCGGAATTTCGAACTTGCTTTTGAACGCGCCAAAGTCGCTGTATTTGGCCTTGATATCATCCCTGTTTTTGTCGATAAAACCAAGGGCCTGAGTGTAGACAACGTTCTTGCGGTTTAACTGATTATAGTAATTATAATATTTCGAGGTATCCATCGGCACGAAAATATCGGGCAAAATACCGCCGCCACCATACACATTCCGTTTGCTTACCATAGTCGTGTACTTCTTTTCTTTGTTGACAGCAATGCTGTCTTTCGAAAACAGCTCACCATGTTCAAACCGCTTCTGGTAATCTTTCCGATATTCATCCACACCTTCTTCATACGGTTTTTGGATGCAACGGCCGCTTGGCGTGTAATAATGAGCGGTGGTGAGGCGCACCATCGACCCATCGGTCAGGTAGTACGGTTGCTGTACCAGACCTTTCCCGTATGAACGGCGGCCAATCACAATACCGCGGTCCCAGTCTTGAACAGCGCCAGTTACAATTTCGGAGGCCGAAGCCGATCCTTCATCGATGAGTACAACTAATTTGCCCTGCTCAAACTCGCCCAAGGCCGTGGCTTTATATTCTTTGCGGTCGGCATGAATGCCTTCGGTATAAACGATCATTTTATACGCGCTTAAAAACTGGTCGGCCAGGTCGATGGCTGCTGTCAGGTAACCGCCGCCGTTACCGCGCAGGTCGAGCACCAGGTTTTTCATACTGTTACCAGCTTTCAACTTTCTAATGGCCTCAAGAAATTCGTCGGAGGTGGTGGCCGAAAATCGGTTCAGCTTGATATAGCCGGTCGAGTTGTTCAACATATACGAAGCGTCAAGGCTGTTGATCGGAATTTTGTCGCGTATGATGGTGAACTCGAGCAGGGCGGGTTCATTTTTCCGGAGAATTTTCAGCGCGACCTTGGTTCCCTTCTGCCCGCGGAGCATATCATACACATCGGTATTTTTCAGGCCGATCCCGACAATATTCTTCCCATCGACATTCACAATGCGGTCGCCTGCCCTGAGGCCTACTTTCTCGGAAGGACCGCCTGGAACCGTACTCAACACCATCAGCGTGTCTTTGTAGATGTTAAACGAAATACCAATTCCTTCAAAACTTCCCTGAAGCGGCTCGTTCATTTTATCGACTTCCTCTTTCGAGATATAAACCGAGTGTGGATCGAGCTGTTTCAGCACTTCGACAATCGCGTTTTCTGTCAGTTTGCTCACATTAACCGTATCGACATAATAACTATCGATCAGCCGGAGCAAACGTCCGAATTTCATCATTTCGTTCTGGACATCCTGAGCTTTTGCCGGAGCCATGAAACACATCATCGCACCCACAAACAAAAGGGAAGCGCCGAAGGTTTTTATTGTAGTCTTCATGTATCTTTTCTTTTTTGGTAGCTAACAAAGATAACAGATAATCACCCTCAGCCCAAACCGGGGTACTTAATAATCGTTAAGGGATAAATATCAATTCCGGCACAATAACCCTTTTTATACATTCAGCCCGACAAATTATACAGTAAGGGGCAGGCACACATACGAAAAAAGCACAGATGGAATGCGCATCTGTGCTTTTTCGTATTTTATGCAATCGTCCGCAGACGAACTCAATCGGTTATTAGTCTTCTACCGGGATATTGGTATTAACATTTTTGCTGCCAATAAGTGCATAGTAGAACAAATAGGCAAGACCAGCAAAAGGTACCCAGTAAGAAACCATGTAACCAACGTTGTCGGCTACAAAATTCTGTACTAATGGCAGAATGCCACCCCCAACAACCATGGTCATAAAAATACCAGACGCTGTTGCCACATATTTACCAAGACCTTCAACGGCCAGGTTGAAGATACCACCCCACATTACCGAGGTACAAAGGCCACAAAGAACCAGGAACATGGCATTGATCGGCACATTGGCTGATCCGAATGATAATCCGGTTGTAGTGGTTTTAAATACAGGCATTGAAACCGTTGTGGTAGTTGGCAGGATGATCGCCAAAAGAACGAATACCATACCAACAAATGAAACTACAGTCAACATTGTTTTACTGGAGACTTTTCCGCCGATGGAAGCTCCGACAAAACGTCCAACCAACATCAGGAACCAATATGTTCCGGCAACAAACCCGGCAGTTGTTGCATCCAATCCGCCTGCATTTGAGTCGGCAAGAAACAACATCATTGTTCCGGGTAAGCCAACTTCAACGCCAACATAAACAAAAATACCAACTGCTCCTAAAACAAAGTGGCGGAATGACCATGCGCTATATTGCGATTTTTCAACAGCTTTCGGCTGGTTGTTGATGTGTGGTTCTGGGATACTGACAAAATAGAGTACGATACCGACCATTGCAAAAATACCCATTGCAATAAACAATACCGGATTCACATCTTTAATGGCGGTGTTCTTGGTTACTTCGCCAATCAGCATACCAACAAGGATCGGCACAAATGTTCCCATCAATGAATTAAACGTTCCTCCGACCTGAATTAACTGGTTCCCTTTTTTGCCACCGCCACCAAGAGTATTCAGCATCGGGTTGACTACGGTATTCAACATACACATTGAGAAGCCTGCAATAAAAGCTCCCAGCAAATACACAAAGAAACTTTCGGCAATCCCGGAGGTAAATTGTACTGCGACGCCTAAAAAACCGATTACGATAGCCAACAAGGCTGTTTTCTTATAACCGATTTTTTCCAGTAATCTGCCGGCAGGGATACCCATGAAAGCATAGGCCAAAAAGTTGGCAAAGTTTCCCAACATGCCTAAAAAATTTGAAGCCTGAAATTGAGATTTTACCACTACGCCCATCGGTGCTGCCAGGTTGGTAACAAACGAGATCATCCCGAAAAGAAGGATCATCATGATAATGGGCAATGCATAACTTTTACTCTGATTCATAATTTTAATTGGTATTAGAGATGTTCAAATTGTATTTATTATATCCTATATAAATCCAGTCTCAATTATCGGTTTCGGGTGCAACTATCAACCTGGCGTATCCAATATCGATAAAAATTTCCTTAAAAATAAAAATCAAACAAATGTATTTGAATTATTGTGATTCCAATTTTTTTATGTTGAGCAAACTAATTTTTTATAACCTGTTTCCGGCATTTTTATTAACAACTCATTCGTGTTTCAGATACATTTATTCTCACCCAAAATAAAATGGGATGACTCGAAGAGGCTGTAACTGAAAA
Source organism: Bacteroidota bacterium (assembly GCA_029265715.1). Lineage (GTDB taxonomy): Bacteria > Bacteroidota > Bacteroidia > Bacteroidales > Prolixibacteraceae > Aquipluma. The sequence continues at coordinate 14,299 of JAJUGZ010000052.1, read as the reverse complement.
CGTTGATTGGGATTTTGATAAATCCGGCCAACCGGAGAATGACCAGACAACATGTCACAAAACCGGAGTAGCCCTGGTAACTTGCGTATTCTGCAAACAGAAAAGGCCACCCGGTTACCCGGATAGCCTTTTCAGTTAAGATAAAAATTCGATTTGAATATTATGCCGTCCTGATTTTCGAACCTTTTGTTGCAAAGAAGATCAGGTACAAGTAATAAACAAATAAACACGAAACAGCGGCAATAGCAGTGCCGGTCACGGTCTGGATGCCTCCCATGATGGGGGTCAGGATTGCGGCCCCGATTACCGAAGTGGCAATAATTCCGGAGGCTACATCAGAATGAGGGCCCAGGTCTTCCAGTGCCAGGCTGTAAATCACGGGCCACATGATCGAGTGAAATAAACCGGTTCCAAGGAATAACCACATGGCAATATTTCCTGAAAGAACGATACTTCCGGCCAGCATGGCAGCCCCGCCCAAAGCACAGATTGAAAGGATCAGGCTTGGTTTGAATTTTTTCAATACAAAAATTCCTAACAAACGGCCAACCATCAAACCTCCCCAGTAAAATTTCAGCATATCTGTAGTTGAGGTTTCGATTGCAGCGCCTTTCTGAGCGGCAAAATCAGCAAAAAAACTGGGAATGCCAATTTCGATCCCCATATAAACAAAAATGGCCAGAGACCCTAACCAAACATGTGGATACTTGAACGCGCTGGATTTGTAGTTCCCTGTTTTTGCTTTTTCGTCTTCTTCCTGATTAATATTGGGCAATTTCAGGAAAAACATAATAACCAGAATGACGGCGGTTGCAATCCCAATCCCCATGAACGGATTTTTCACAATATCCTGAATGGCCGAATTCGACAGCACTTCGCCTTCGCCCAACTGGGGAGTTACCAGTAATACCGAAACAAAGATCGGTGCAATTACCGTGGCAACCGAGTTTAAAGCGTTTGTCAAAGTTAACCGACTGGCCGAGCTTTCGGCAGGTCCTAACGCGACCACGTAAGGAGCAGCAGCAACCTGAAGGATTACAACGCCAATTGCAAAGATCGACACGGCGCTTAAAAAACCGTAATAACCAAACCCGACGCCGGGAATGCAGGCAAAGAAGCCAAGGGCAATCAGTCCCAGTCCGGAAAAAATTGAAAACCGGTACCCAATCTTTTTAATTAAAAACCCAACCGGGACCGAAAGCACGTAGGCACCATAAAAAAAGGTATTGGGCAACTGTTTCTGAACGTCGTCCAGGCCAAAAGCACTCTTCAAAAACTCAATGGTCGAGTTATTCATGGTTGTAATGAAGCCGAACAAAAAGAACAGCGATGCCATTACAATCAACGGAAACAAATATTTGTTCTTACTCATCATGTTTAAGGTTTAGCGGATGTATTAAAGATCTAATTTAATGGAACCTTGTTTACGGATAAACAATTTGTGACACGATCCTTTTCCATACACATGTTCAAGTGTGCCAATGTATTCGTCTAATTTTTCCTGAGGGACGAAGGCCTGAATCGTGCCACCAAAACCACCGCCATGAACTCGCCATGCTCCGCTTCCTTTCAAAACCATTTCGCTCAACGCCAATGCCAGAGAAACAACCTGTTCGTCTTTGTGGACCACGTCGAAAATATTCTGGTTGTACATAAATGAGCTGTATCCCGATTCAACAACCATTTTCAGGAATGATTGGAAATCGTTATTTTCGAGCGCGGCAACCTGATCGGCTACCCGCTGGTTATCGCCCTGGAAGTGATAAGCCCTCAGGATTGCGCGGTCGCCGGTTTTTGTACGGATTTCAGGAATTTTCTCGACAATCTGTTTCAGAGTTACCTGTCGTAAAACTTTAGCGCCCAGTTCTGCCGCTACCGATTTCATTTCGGTTGGCAACGAAGCATATTCAGCCTGCGATGCCGCATCGTCGTGGCCTCCGCCAACATCAGTAATAACAAGCGCAAAACCGGTCGATACAAAATCGAAATTAACTTCTTTCACAATTGGTTTTGACGGATCTTCGAAATCGATGGTAATCAAGCCGCCAACCGAGCATGCAGTTTGGTCCATCAACCCGCAAGGTTTGCCGAAGTAGTTGTTTTCTGACCACTGCCCGATAATGGCGTTTTCAACAGCGCTCATCTTGCCATCGTTGAACAGGTGGTTCAGGATGGCGCCAATCAGAACTTCGAACGATGCAGAAGAGCTCAGTCCCGAACCTTTGGGGACACGGCCTTCGATACAAGCGTCAAAACCTCCAATCTGGTAGCCTTTTTCTTTCATACGGGCGCAGATACCTTTTACCAACGCCGTTGAAGTATAAAATAATTTTTCGTCGATTTCGAACGAGCTCAGGTCAACCTGAAATTCAGGATAGCCAGCCGATTTAATCCGGATCACATTGGTCCCGTTGGGGGCCGCAACCGCAATGTTATCGAGGTTTACAGCGCCGGCCAGTACACGTCCGTAATTGTGGTCGGTGTGGTTCCCGCCAATTTCAGTACGCCCTGGTGAGCTAAACAAAGTAACATCGTCGCTTCCGTAAACGCGCTGGAATTCGTTCATCAGAGCGACATAGCGATCAGCCTGTTCTTTCAGGACGCTTTCGTTTGCACCATATAATTCATTGAATAAGGGATTGTTCCCATTATTGATTTTTTCAATCAGAGCACTAATTTTCGCCATAATTTTAAGTTGTGTTGATTATTTATTGATTTGTTTTTTATAGTGAATGTCAGGTAATTCGCGTAATCTTTTTGCTACCTGCTCGGCAGTGATATCCCGCTGGGGAGAAGCCAGCATTTCATATCCAACCATAAATTTTTTCACACTGGCCGAACGCAACAATGGCGGATAGAAGTGCATGTGCAAATGCCATTCCGGATAATCTTTCCCATCGGTTGGCGCCTGGTGAAGCCCGGCTGAGTAAGCAAATGAGACCTCGAACAGATTATCGTATTTTACGGTCAGCTGCTTGTAAATATCAGCCAGAGCGGTCTTTTCGTCTTCGGTAAGCTGCAAAATATTTTGAACCGGCCTGCGGCTGATAACCATCGTTTCGAACGGCCATACAGCCCAATACGGAACCAAAGCAACAAAATGGTCGTTTTGAACAACCAAACGTTCTTTTTTGTCCAATTCGGCGACCAAATAATCGCTTAAAAGTGTTTTTCCATGTTTCTCGAAATAGGCCTTTTGGGTAACCGACTCTTTGGCTGGTTCTGACGGCACTGACGACGATGACCAGATTTGTCCGTGAGGATGCGGATTGGAGCAACCCATAATTGAACCCTTATTTTCAAAAATCTGCACATAATTGATCAGGTCATTCCCTCCCAGTTCGGCAAATTGTTCGCACCAAACATCAACAACTTTGCGGATATCTTCCACCTCCATTTCCGGAATAGTCAGGCTGTGGTTTTCGCTGAAACAAATCACCTTGCAAATGCCACTTTCGCTTTTGGCCTGAAACAGGCTGCCTTCATTTACTTCACCTTCCGGCGTATTATTCAACAACGCGCTGAAATCGTTTGTAAATACAAAGGTCCCTTTGTAATCGGGATTATGAACTCCTCCGGCCCGTTCATTGCCGGCACACAGATAACAGGTAGGGTCGTATGCCGGACGATCGTCGGGGGCTGTTTTTTCAACCTGTCCCTGCCAGGGTCTTTTGGCCCGGTGCGGCGAAACCAGAATCCAGTCGTTTGTAAGCGGATTCAATCGTTTATGCGGATGATCTTCAATATTAAAATGACTCATTAAAAAACTTATTAATTGTTCGATTATTTTAATAACATATTCGCTTATACCTATTTTACTCAGAATAGCTGCAGATTACAAAAAACACTCCATTTTTCACCAACTGGTGGGTACTGGTAGGCAAAAATAAAAACAATAGGCCTACTCTGTCGAATCAGCATTGTGTTTTCAAACATATCAGAGAGAACTCCGGACAATCAAAGAAGCCGGGTTTTTAATTTGTGCATGTTCCCGGTTTATAATCATTTCGGCTAATGTTTTCCCCATCAATTTGAAATCAGTGGATATGGTTGTTATTCCTCCGGCAACAACTTCTTTAAGCATGGTGTCGTTGAATGAAACCAATCCGACATCTTTGCCCAGTTCAAGATTTTTTTCTGCTGCCATTTTTACCAGTTTGACTAAGTTCCGATCGGATGGTACAAAGTAGGCTTCGCCTTTTTCAACTTCCTTGTGAAGCGTATTCCGGAGTATTTCGTAAGTAATTTTATTCTCTTTGCAAAAGCGTTCAAAACCAATCATCCGTCCTTCCGGTTCTTTTCCCCCCGGAAATATCATGATCAATTTGGTATATTTCGACAACAAGTCTTTCCCGGCACAAAGTGCATCATACACATCGCCTTCAAAGTCCTGATAAACTACCGGGTAATCTTTCAGGTCGGATTTCAAGCGATCGAGGATATAGACTTTTTCTTTGGGTAGTTTGGATATGATTCCGGCATTGTTCTCGAAGGTGGCCGGCATGATTACGTATGATGTATATTTTCCAATGCTCTCGTTGATCAACGACTTATAAACCTGATAGTTGAAATGGTGAAAATAAATATCGACACTCGATTTATCATCAAACCCGTTAACAAGCGCAGTGTAAAGGTCTTCTTTAAACGCATTGAGTTCGTCGAACAACACAAAAATCTTTTGATCAAGATTGATGTCGACACTGTTAATATAATACCCTTTCCCGGGTATTGAATTTATGATTCCTTTGGCCTTTAATTCGTTAAAGGCAACCATGACCGTGTCGCGCGACAAATCAAATTCGGCACAGATCTGGTTTAAAGAGGGAATTTTATCTCCGATTTTCAGTTCGCCATCGTTGATGGCCTGATAAATGGAATTGATTATCTGCCGATACTTGGGAACACCCAAGGTATCATCAATCTGAATGTTTTTCACAAATGCATTTTTGGATTGGTTCGTGAACCAAAAGTAGAAAATGCTTTGATTTTTCACAACCTGTACCCACCGGTATGAACGATTAAAAAAATAAATTTGTATATTCAACCGCCATTTTTCAGACATCGAACGGGGCACGAAGTAAATGGCCGACAGATGTTTTGAATCAGAAATAACAACATAGAAAAATACAGATCATGCAAGTAACTAAACAAAACTTTGGAAAAACAGCTGACGGGGCAGTTGTAGATCTTTTCACCCTTTCAAATGACAATCAGGTTACCGTTAAAATAACAAACTATGGGGCCATTATTACGGCCATCGAAACGCCCGACAAAAATGGAGTTATTGAAAACATCGTGTGTGGCTTTGATAAATTCGAAGATTACATCAGCGACCAGTACCTGGGCAGTTACCCCTATTTCGGTTGTGTTTGCGGTCGCGTCTGCAACCGGATTGCCAATGGTAAATTTACCCTGAATGGCAAAGAGTATTCACTGGCTGTTAACAACGGCCCGAACCATTTGCATGGAGGACTTATTGGTTTCGACCGCCGGGTATGGAACGCCGAACCTGTCTCAGCAACCGACCGCGTTGGGGTAAAACTGAGTTACACCAGTCCGGACATGGAAGAAGGTTACCCCGGGAAACTGGATGTTGTCTGTACCTACACGCTGAACAACAAAAATGAACTGAGCCTTGAATACACCGCTGTCGCCGATCAGACAACCATTCTGAACCTGACCAACCACACCTATTTTAACCTGACTTCAGGCAAAGAAAATATTTTAGGACACGATTTGATATTGACGGCCCAATCCATTACCGAAGCCGTTGATATGATTCCAACCGGGAAAATTATACCGGTTGCCGGAACTGAATTCGATTTCCTGACGAAAAAGAAGTTGGGAAAGGATATTGCTTCGCTTGAAAACGGATATGATCTGAATTTTGTTCTCGACAACAAGGCCGGAAATTTGGTTTATGCCGGTTGTTTAAGTGAAGAAAAGTCGGGCCGTTCGGTTGAAGTTTACACGACACAGCCTGGCATGCAATTGTATACAGGTTATTGGATTCCGCAACTGACGGTTGACGGGCAAACTAAATTTGGCAGTTATTCAGGGGTTGCCCTCGAGACCCAGCATTATCCCGACTCAGTCAACCATCCGGAATTCCCGACAGTGGTTTTAGAACCGGGAGAGAAATTTAAACAAACAACCATCTATAAGTTTTAACTAAGAGGCTTCGGCCTCTTTTTTTGTATTTACCAGTCAGCTTTGCAGGCTGTCATATTTTTGTAAATTTGGTTTCGATAAAAAAACAGGACAAGCAAATGGATGCATCAATAAAAACGATTATCGGACTTTTCGAAACCAGCGTGGCGAAATTCGGCGATAAAGTTTATCTGTGGGAAAAGAAAAACGGGGAGTACAAAGGAAGTACTTATAAAGAAGTACAAGAAGAAGTATACCGTTTGTCGGCCGGGTTAGTATCAATAGGATTAGAGCCAGGCGACAGGGCCGGATTAATTGCCGACGGCTGTAACCGATGGATCATCAGCGAGCTTGCCATCTTATACGCCGGCGCCATTAATGTCCCGCTCTCGGTTAAACTCGAAGCGGCGACCGAACTGCGTTTCCGTTTGGCCCATTCCGGCAGCCGCTTTGTCTTTGTCTCAAAAGGAATGGCTGAAAAGGTTGAGCTAATCCGCAGCCAGTTGCCCGATCTGGAAAAAGTAATTTATCTGGATGGAAAGGAAAACCCGGGACCCAATGATCTGAACTACGACTGGTTACTGGAACAGGGCGACCTTTATCTCCAGACGGATCGCGATATTTTCGAGGCTCGCTTTCAAAGTGTTGGCCCGCATGACGTGGCTAATATTTCATATACCTCCGGAACAACAGCCGACCCCAAGGGCATCATGCTTTCGCACCTGAACTACACAGCCAATGTTATCCAGGCCAATACCCTGATGGACATTGGTTCTGATTGGAAAACGCTGGCATTCCTCCCCTGGGACCATGCTTTTGCCCATACCGCCTGTCTGTATTGCTTTATGTACCGGGGTGCCAGTGTCGCATCGCTCGAATTGGGACGGACTCCGCTGGAAACATTAAAAAACATACCGAAAAATATCCAGGAAATCAAACCGGATATGATGATGAGCGTTCCGGCAATAGCCAAAAATTTCAGAAAAAACATTGAAGCTAGCATCCGGAAAAAAGGAGTAATGGCCGAAAAGCTTTTTAATCAGGGACTGAAGGTAGCCTACGCCTACAACGGTTACGGCTATAACCGGGGCAAAGGATGGCGGGCCATGCTAAAACCAGCCTACGCATTTTACGATAAAATGCTGTTCAGCAAAATTCGGGAAGGATTTGGCGGAAACGTGAAGCTGTTTGTCGGCGGGGGCGCGCTGCTCGACACCGAATTGCAGCGTTTCTTCTACGCAATTGGCATGCCAATGTGCCAAGGCTACGGATTGTCTGAAGCTTCTCCGGTCATCTCGTCGAATGCCCTGCATGCCATCAAGTTTGGTTCTTCGGGCAAACTGGTTAAATACATGTCGCTGAAGATCATCGATGCCGACGGAAATGAACTTCCGGTGGGAGAAAAAGGCGAAATTGTTGTAAAAGGCGACAACGTGATGCTGGGGTATTGGAACAATCCGGCAGCAACAGCCGACACCGTTCGCGAAGGATGGTTGCATACCGGCGACATGGGCTACATGGACAAGGATGGTTTTTTGTATGTACTTGGCCGCTTTAAAAGTTTATTGATTGGAAATGACGGTGAAAAATACAGCCCGGAAGGAATTGAAGAAGCGTTGATCGACCAGTCGCCATTTATCGATCAGTGCATGTTGTACAATAATCAGAATCCCTACACGGTGGGAATGATCGTCCCCAATATGGGAGCCATCAACCGCGAATTAGAAAAGCGGGGCCTGCAAGCCGGAACAGAGGCCGGCGATACCGAGTCGTTACGAATCATTCAGCAAGAAATAGATGCCTACAAATCGGGTGGAAAATTTGAAGGTGAATTCCCGGAACGGTGGTTGCCAACTACGGTTGCCATCTTACCCGAAGCATTTACCGAACAAAATCACTTACTGAACTCGACCATGAAAATGGTACGGGCTAAAATCACCGAATACTTCAATCAGGAGTTGGAGTTTTTGTACACTCCGGAAGCAAAAAACATTGTGAATGACAGAAATTTGACTGCAATCCGGAAATGGGGCCAGCAAGAATAACATGTCAATGCCCTTAAACAGAACGGGCCTGCCAACACAATCGACAGGCCCGCTCTGTTTTTGACAGGTTGGCGTAAGTTACTTTTTAAGCTTTATTACTTTGGCCGACTCTTTACGGGTTGCCAGCATGGGAATAGAAACACCAACCGCAAGCGACATCAGGATAAATAAGGTCTTCAGTCCGTTATTGACCGTTTGGTGCAACAATTCATTGTAATTTTCCGAAGTAATATCTCCGGTCAGGTTCATGAACCCAAGCATCATCCGGTAGGCGAATGCTCCCGGGACCATCGGGATAACTGCCGGGATAGAAAACACCAACGGAGGCGCATGCTTCCCGTGAGCGGCCTGGATGCTTAAAACGCCGATGAAACTAGCTCCGGCAAATGATGCCAGCACCACGCCAATTCCGCCCTCAAGTAAAAAAACCTTGGTTAATCCGCCTATTGCACCCAAAACCCAGATCACCCATAATGTCCGGCGTGGCACATTAAACAAAATGCCAAACCCCAGCGCTGCCAGCCCGAACCAAATTCCTTTTTCAAGTAATGCAAGAATTTCCATTTTTTTTGACTGAATTAGTGGATTTTAAATGTGGTAAATCATAATGGAAGCAAGCAGTCCAAGCGCTATCGCAAAGGCAATCATTAATCCATTAATACCCCGCACAATGCCATTCATGATATTGCCGTCCATCAGGTCGGTAAACGAGTTAATCAGCGGAACTCCGGGAATCAGAAACAAAACAGAAGTGGCAAAGGCATGCTCGGGCGTTTGTCCGATCTGATATTTTACGGATAACCCGGAAATAAGCGAGGCAACAAGTGAGCCAAAGAACACGCAGAGGTACGGGTTAAATTCTTTCTTAAGAGCTTCCTGCCTGATAAACAACCCGGCAAACGTGGCAACAAAAGTTACCAGCATTTCGGTCAAGCCTCCTCCAAACAGGCGGCAGAAAGATGCCCCCGCCAAGCTAACCAGCAGCAGCACCACCATTCGCGGATAATGGGGAAGCGCTTTCATGCGTTCCAAGTCTTTGCGAATTTGACTAACGGTCCATTTCTGATCGACAATTTTCCAGCTCATCTTGCTGATCCCGCTCACCAGCGTAAAATTTACCCCGTGTGGAGAGGTGCGCTTCAAACTGCTGAAAAATTCATTCTGATCTTCGTCGCTAACACTGATCATCAAGGCCCGGTGGGTAATTAGCAGATCGGCATTATACCCGAATGCCTCAGCAATCCGGTTGATGGTAATCCGGATCCTGCCAGAACTGGCCCCCGAACTCATCAGGGCTGCGCCAATATCGAGCAGCAACGATCCGACTTCTTTAATGTCGTCCTTTTGTTCCATTTTAAATTATTGTAAAATCAATTATTCATCCTGATTTTTTGAATGCTCAAACGCCCCCATTTTTCGCCATTCCTGATTTCGATCATAACGGAAACCAGATTCGATTGTTCCCCTCTCCTGTTATTTTTTTGTCGTATGGAAACACATCACAAATGCAAGTATCAGTTTTTCAGAAGGTAGTTAGTTACATCGCCGGCAAATATTGATTTGGGATGCCGGGTTGTCCGGACTGGATTGTCGGACAAAGTTAAGAAAGGTTTTGGCTCTTTTTAATGTGATAAAGCCGGTCACCTCCATTTGAAGAGACCGGCTTTATATAATTGCGTGCGATTTTAGATAAAAAGGTTCAGGTTCGACTTCTCTGCTTCCTCCAGGTAAGAAGCTACGCCGCCCACTTCAACGCCATCAATCAGTTCTTCAGGCTTAACCCCCATCACGTCCATCGACATCTGGCAGGCAATCATCCGCACACCATTGTCGATTGCTGTCCGGATCATATCTTCGACCGAATCAACCTGTTTGGCCAACATGCGTTTTTTCATCATCAACGAGCCCATTCCCAGCATATTCATTTTCGAGAGTTTTAGTTTGCCTGCATTGTCGGGCATCATTTTGCCAAACATTTTCCCCATCAGGTCCTTGTCAACTTTGGGCTTGTCTGCTTTTTTTATGATGTTCAGCCCCCAGAACGTAAAAAACAAAGTGACTTGTTTTCCTGTCGAAGCAGCGCCATTGGCTATTACCAGCGAAGCCAGTGCCCGGTCGAGATCATCGCTGAAAACAACCATGGTCTTATTGTCGGGCAGTTTCAAATCGGACGGAGCAGCCTGCTTCGTTCCGGAAGGTTGAGCACCGTTTTTTTGAATAAGCGCGGTAATAATACCTTCCTCCGAAGTTAACGAAATCAGCTTATTGCCGGTCATGTTGCACCACGCCTGCACATCTTTCATGAATCCCGGATCGCTGGCCTTTTGAATCAGCTGGTCTCCAGCGCTCAGCTTATCCATCTCGGTTTTCAACTTCAAAATTGGCCCCGGGCATTGCAGGCCGCAGGCATCCACTTCGATGGTTTTTGCCGGAATAACCGGAGCTTGGGCTTCCGTTGGTTTTCCTCGGTAGATGTGGTCGTCTTTGGCAATGTAATTTGCCTCAAAAATGTCTTCGTTGCTCTGCTTGCAAGTTGTATGCTCATATGTTTTGTAACCGCCGCTCAGATTGTAAACCTCATCATATCCGTTTTGCATCAAAATACGACAGGCAATGTAGCCCCGTAGCCCGACACCACAGTACACAATGATCTTCTTGTCGCGGGGAATCTCACTAAGGCGTTCGCGAATCTGATCAACCTCGATGTTTATCGAACCCTCAATGTGCCCCAGCGCGTGTTCTTCCGGAGTGCGAACGTCCAACAGGCAGATATTGGGAGCATGCTGGCGGCTGACTTCCTTCCAGTTGGTTATTTTCATCCGTCCGGATATGATATTCTCGGCTGCATAACCAGCTTGGTTTACAGGATCTTTAGCTGAAGAGTATGGCGGCGCATAAGCGTGCTCGATATCCTGAAGGTCGTAGATCGTTCCATTGTTCAGTAAAACGGTCGCGATCAGGTCGATACGCTTATCCACGCCTTTATATCCAATCATCTGGGCCCCAAATAATTTACCGGTTTTGGGCTGAAACAAAGTTTTCAGTGTGTAGGGCAATGCTCCCGGATAATAACCGGCATGCGACGAGCCATGAATGATGTTCGAAATGTATTCGATCCCTTCTTTTTTAAGCGCTTTGGCCGAAAGCCCGGTCGAGGCCACAGTGATATCAAATACTTTGGCAATAGCTGTTGCAATAGCTCCTTTGTATTTTCGGGTGTTTCCCATCACCATGTTATCGGCCACGATGCGGCCCTGTTTGTTGGCCGGCCCGGCTAAATATGTATTGACATATTTGCCGGTTATCGGGTGCGGAAATGCAATGGCATCGCCCAGTGCATAAATATCCGGATCTTCAGTTTGAAGATAGTCGTTTACCTTGATGCCACCATTTTCTGCCAGTTCAAGACCAGCTTCTTTGATCAGTTTGGTTTCCGGACGAACGCCAATCGACAGAATAACCAGATCGGTTTCTATTTCGCGCCCCGATTGCAACTGAACTTTTAAATTCCCGCCGTTTCGTCGGAATGAGCTAACTCCGTCTTTCAGATAAAATTCAACATTTTTTGTTTTCAGGTGCTGGTGCACTTCGGCGGCCATTTCATAATCCAGCGGCGCCATTACCTGGTTGGCCATTTCCACAATGGTAACGTTCATCCCCAATTTGTGGAGGTTTTCAGCCATCTCCAATCCAATAAACCCGGCGCCAATTACCACGGCGCGACTTGGCTTTTTCTCGTCGCAGAATGATTTAATCCGGTCGGTATCGTATACATTCCGGAGTGTAAAAATAGATGGGTCGTTTATCCCTGAAATGGGTGGTTTTACCGGTTCAGCACCTGGCGAAACCACCAGTTTGTCGTACGATTCGGTATAGGTTTCTTTTGTCTGATGGTTATAAACCAAAACAGTTTTTTCTTCACGGTTAATCTTCACAACTTCCTGAAGAACACGGACATCAACATTGAGCCGTGCACGAAAGCTTTCCGGAGTCTGGACTAGTAGTTTTTCTCTTTCCGTAATTGTGCCACCAATGTAATAGGGCAAACCGCAATTGGCATATGAAATGTTTTGTCCCCGTTCAAACATGATAATCACGGCCTGCTCGTCGAGCCTTCTTAAACGGGCGGCAGTTGTTGCCCCTCCGGCAACCCCGCCAATAATCACAAATTTTGACATTTTATGTTGATTTGTTGTATGTATATAATTAGATATCCAAAAATGTCAGTATATCTTTAAACGAAGAAATGCATGCGATAACTTTTTAATGAAAATAATGCAATCTTAATGTTGAAAGCATTTCAACGAAAAGTTCATCAACCTATGAAGTTGTAACCACACAGGCAGATTGCCGGAAATATGTTCCCTCCGGATGGTACGGCACCATTCAGGGAGGATAAACAGGAAGCCGGTCAAATCCTTGTAATTTGGATTTGACCGGCTTCCTTTGCTCTGTTGAATTTATTTCTATTGGGTCAAACGGTTTTGAGGAAGCGGCAGTATTAAATTGCTCCGGAGTTTTTCTTTAGCCGATACTATCGGCTTCCCGGGCAAAATATAGGCGCTCTTTGTTTGAGCTACGGCAACCGGCGAGCCGGTTATCAGTCCAATTGCTTTTGCAACCATCGGATCGGAGGCATCGCCAAACGGAACCGCTTCGAGCAGATTATCGTCAATCAGATAATTGGGGGGCAACCCATTATCGAAATTCGAATACCCGTTTGCATTGGAATATTTCATTACAATTGGCACCATAGCCCAGTTGTATTTGTCGGAAGGGATAACCCAGGCGCCAACGTATTTCCCGTATGTGTTTTCTCCAATGATGCTGACATCCATGTATGCCATTAGTCCTGAAATTACCAATTCGCTGGCAGAAGCTGTCCGATTGGTAGTCAGGAAATAAACCCGGCTGAGGTTCATATTGGGTGTTGCATTTAAGAAATTATACCCCAGATAATCGGCATATTTCGATTTATTGCTGTCGAATTCAGTTTGCAGAAGGCTGTTATATTTTAAACTTATCAATGTTGATTTTGAACTCGTTGCCGACTGAGGAGCCAGAGCGGAAGCCAGATAAACGGCGGCATCAATTTCCCCGCCCGGGTTATAGCGCAAATCAACAATCATCTCGCGGACATTCGCCACTTTAAACTTGTTGATTACTTTCGCTATCGAATCAAGATATTCGTTACTTTTCCCGGTAATAAATTCGGTATAAACCAAGTAGCCAATCTTCGTCCCGTTCAAATCAAAAATGGTGTGATACAAAACTGGGTTGGTCGTGATGGTTTCTGCGGTCATCGAAAGTGTTTTCCCCGACAAGCTGATGCCGCCGCCGGAATAAGTTCCAAGGCCAACGGTGTAAGACGTCTTGCTGTACAAATCGTAATAATTATCCGAGGTCATCGACTGCCCGTTTATGGTCAGAATGATGTCCCCCCGTTTCAGTCCTGCTTTGGCTGCCGGTGTATTGGGATAAACATATTTTACAACAATAAAGACATTGGTCGAATTGTTAAACAAATAAAAGGCAGGTTCATACCCCATTGACACAGGCGTTCCTGCAAATTCGTTGCTCAATGCCTCATAATCGTCGGTAATCCACGACCATTTGTCGGCCGAGTTTAGCAAACTATTAAAGAAGGTTTTAGTATTTGAGGCTGTATCCGGATTTATTTTTGCGGGCAGGGTTGAATTCCACAAATAATAGACACTTAAATCATCGTAAACCCAATTATTCAGGTATTTCGTCGTATCGCTAATCTTTTTCGCTGCGTCTTCTGAAGGAATGTCGTCTTTCTGGCAAGCAACCCAGAGTATTGAAAATACAAGTGCGAATAAGATGAATCTTAAACAGTTGATGGGGCTCTTCATAAAATACATTGTTTTAAGTTATGTTTGTTAAACATCAAAAGTATAATAAATAACGTTGCAGCGCCTACTTTAGTGTTTATTTTTTAAATTATGGGCATCTCTAAAAACCCCTTTTTCTCTGTCTATAGTTGACGTCTTTGTTGCCTAAGGCTGGGCCATGCTTCTTGTTGTTTTTTTATAAAGCACACATAATCAGTGTTTTATGTTATTTTTTGTTGATTAATGGAC
>JAJUGZ010000082.1 GCA_029265715.1 Bacteroidota bacterium | reverse complement strand
TATCGACAGGACCACTGGAGGGCATGAATAACAAAATAAAAGTCCTGAAAAGAAAAGCGTACGGGTACCGTGATATAGAATATTTCAACCTAAAAATATTGGACCTTCATAATGCCAGGTACGCATTAGTAGGATGAACCAAAATATTTTTCCGTATGGTGAACAAATAAAAGATATACACGTCTTTTATTATGACAGTTCTTACTAACAAACTAAAATTTACGGTCATGAAAAAACTATCAATTGCATTTATGGTCTTTGTGTTAGCTTTTGCAGTAAGCAGTTTTAATGCTGATGCGATTGGAATTACAATTAAAGTTGAATTTGGCAAGCGTAATGCCGAAGGAAATTGTGGCCCGGGGAAAGGCATTTGTAGTGTGACATTAGGGGCATCCTTACGTTCGGCAACAGGAGAAACCGATGCGCAGGTTTTGAAAGGTGAAGCGGAATTGAAAGATGGGCAACTAACGGTAAAACTTCCAGAACGTATTGATGAAAGAGGGATGGATGAAAAAGGGAATTATACATTTAAAATCGATAAAATTACAACCGTCGACCAGGCCCTGGCAAAGGAACTTGGAGTTACAAGCCTGACAATTCTTCCGGGACAATACAAGATTGAAAATAACACCTTTGTCCTGAGGGTTAAATCAGGCAGTCCCCGTGATGCAGCGTCCGGATTGCCTACAGGTAAAAGATCTCACTAAATCAGCCATAACGAACATTGAAGGGAAGGGGACCGGAAAGGTCCCTTTTTTATTTTTATAACTTTGGAAGACTATAAAACAAGAAATATGCAGTCAGTTAATCCCTTTTCGAATAAGTTGATCGCAGAATATACCGATCATTCGGATTCAGAAGTTTCAAAGGTTATTTCAGCTGTTTACGGGGCTTGGGAACAGTGGAAAAATACCGATCTGACTTTTCGGGCCCGGTTGATGAACTGCCTTTCAGAGAAGCTGATTGAACAGAAAGAGGAACTGGCCGTTTTGATGTCGAACGAGATGGGCAAACTCAAGCGTGAGGCCATCGGCGAAATTGAAAAGTGTGCCTGGGTTTGCAGGTATTATGCCGAAAATTCAGGCGATTTTTTGGCGCCGCTTTCAATTCCAACCGAAGCCAGCGAATCGTTTGTATCGTTTCAACCGCTTGGCCCTGTTTTGGCTGTTATGCCCTGGAATTTTCCGTTTTGGCAGGTTTTTCGCTTTGCTGCGCCTAACCTGATGGCCGGGAATGCCGGCTTGTTAAAACATGCAAGCAATGTTCCCGGCTGTGCGCTGGCTATCGAAAAACTTTTCGTTGATTCCGGTTTCCCGGAGAATGTTTTCCGGACTTTGCTAATTACCGGGAAACAAGTTGCCGATGTGATAAAAAATCCGCTTATCAAAGCTGTCACATTGACCGGAAGCACACCAGCCGGCAAATCAGTAGCTTCGATTGCAGGTTCCGTTTTAAAAAAATCAGTTTTGGAGCTCGGAGGCAGCGATCCGTATATTATCTGCGAGGATGCTGATATCCGGAATGCTGCAAAGTTGTGCGTTTTCAGCCGTTTGTTAAATGCCGGGCAAAGTTGCATCGGGGCCAAGTGTTTTATCGTGTTCGATCCGGTTTACGAGGCCTTTAAAGATGAATTTGTACGGTTGATGGAAGATGCGGTTATGGGCGATCCGGCTGAGCCCTCGACAACCCTTGCCCCGCTTGCCCGGTTTGATTTGCGCGACGAACTTCACCGACAGGTCGTAAAAAGTTGTGAAATGGGGGCAACCCTGTTGTGTGGCGGTTATATTCCTGAAGGGGGCAGTGCTTTTTATCCGCCCACGGTAATGGAAAATGTGGTGCCGGGTATGCCGGCCTATCATGAGGAGTTGTTTGGGCCCGTTGCTGTTTTGTTCCGGGTAAAAACAATAGATGAGGCATTAAAAATTGCCAATGATACGGTTTTTGGTTTGGGGGCCGGTATTTTTACATCAGACCGGGAGAAAGCTAAAATTTGGGCCGAAAACGGGCTGGATGCCGGCTGCGTTTTTGTGAATGATTTTGTAAAATCGGATCCCCGCCTGCCATTTGGAGGGATCAAAGAAAGTGGTTTTGGCCGCGAACTTTCGTTGTTCGGGATACGGGAGTTTGTGAATATCAAGACAATTGTTGTAAAATAGAGGTGTTTGTTATGCGAATGTACATAATAAGATACCCTATTTTACAACATTAGCGAATAAACGCAATTTGCCTTTTCTTTGTTTTTGCCTGTGCAATGAATCTCATAAAGCCTTATATCATTAATGGATAAGAAAATAGAATCACTTTCTGACGACCGTTTTTTGATTGAAGCAATCAGAAAATCAGATCAGTTTGTCTTCGAAATGATTTTCATGCACTATTATTCGGGGCTGGTTGTTTATGCCGACCGCATTGTTAAAAACCTTGAAATCTCAGAAGATATCGTTCAATCAATATTCCTGCGTTTCTGGGAAGGGAGAGAGGAGATTGAAATCAGGTCGATCCGGAATTATTTGCTTCAATCGGTCAAAAACAGGTGCATCGATCATCTGAGAAGCCTTGAAATCAGGAATAGATACGCCAACCGTACGTTAGGACAAAACCTTCACGAAGCAGGCGAAGACTTTTTTGTGAAATCTGAGTTGCAGCAAATGGTAGAAACTTCGCTCGATAAGCTACCGTCACGCTGTCGGGAAATATTTATCATGAGCCGTTTTGAAAATTTAAAAATGGCAGAGATTGCCGATAAGCTGAACCTTTCAAAGCGAACTGTTGAAACACAGATCAGCAAGGCTCTAAAGATTCTTCGTGTTGAGTTAAAAGATTATCTGACATTAATTTTTCTTTATTTTTTTCACTAAACCGGATACGTGTTTTTTTTAATATGCACGTCTAACTGTCAAATCTCATGAACCAAAAGCCAATGAGCTTAAACGAAAACCATCAAATAACGAAGTTCCTTTCCGGAGAAATGACCGAGGAAGAAATTGCGCTTTTTAAAAAATGGCTTTCGGAAAGCGATGAAAACAGAAATGAATTTTCTAAACTGAAAAAGCTGTGGAACGTTTACGAAGACTATCAAAAAGCGCTTTTGATTGATGAAAAAAAAGCGTATAAGAACGTTTCGCGGAAATTGTCAAAATCCCGGAAATTGAACTTCGGGAAACAGTTGCAGCGAGTTGCAGCGGTCTTGTTTTTGCCTGTATTATTGATTAGCGGCTGGACTTATTATAATGCAATTAAAATTCAAAAGCAGTACACGGCCGTTTATAACACTGCAGAAACCCCGCTTGGAATGAGATCTTCACTCACTTTGCCCGATGGGACAAAAGTCTGGTTAAATTCGGGAAGTAAGCTTACCTATCCGATTGTATTTGGGAGTAAATCAAGAACGGTAACCCTGTCAGGAGAAGCCTACTTTGAAGTAGAAAAAAGTAAAAGTTGGCCATTTATTGTAGAGGCGCAAAATTTTTCTGTCATGGTCTTGGGAACTTCGTTCAATTGCACTGCTTATCCGGAAGATCTGAACGCAGAGGTTGCCCTGGTGGAAGGGAAGGTCGATTTATTTAACAAAAGTGCAACCCGGATCGAAACCATGAATCCCGGCGAACTGATCGAGTTCAATAATAAGACACAAGATTTTTACAAGTCGAAAGCCGATCTGAATAAATACATTGCCTGGAAAACCGGACGGTTAATGTTCCGCGATGACAAAATGAATGTTGTTGTTGAAAAGATGGAACGCTGGTATAATGTCGACATTGAGATAATGGACAAAGAAATCAGCAGCTACGTATACACGGCAACGTTCATCGATGAAAGTTTGGATCAGGTACTAAAAATGTTATCTCTTTCTGCACCAATTTTTTATATGGAAGATGAGCGCGCAAAATTGAGTGACGGAACTTTTACAAGACCTAAAATAAAGATGTATAAGAAACGAATGAATTAATAATTAATAGCAAGTTGAAAAGAACATTATGAAACAAAAAAAGAGAAGTGATGCTTGCACCCATCGCTCCTCTTGCTGATTAAGAATAAATATTGCCAATTTATTAACTGTAATCAAACCAAAAGTATGAAAAAAATTCTGTTACTAAACAGAGTGAGGGGTTATTTTACCCTAAACTCAAAAGTTTTACGGGTTATGAGACTAACAGTTTATCTCGTGCTACTTACCTTCTTCCAGGCTGTTGCCGGAAATTCTTATTCACAAAACACAAAGCTTAGTTTTCGGCTGAACGATGCCAAGATCAAAGAGGTTTTAAGTGAGATTGAAGCAAACAGCGAGTTTTATTTCCTGTACAACAGTCAGTTGGTCGATGTTGAGCGGAGAGTAAACCTGAATGTGACGAACAAACAAATCGACCAGATCCTGAAGACCATATTCGAAGGTCAAAATGTGGGATATACGATTATGGATCGACAGATTATTATCCAGCCGCAAATAATCAATTCAGAAGCACCCATCTTTCAAAAACGAGTTGTTACAGGGGCAGTTACCGACGAAACTGGAAGCCCGTTGCCGGGAGTAACAGTTGTCGTAAAAGGTACAACCCAAGGAACATTGACTAATCCGGAAGGGAAATACGAAATTGACCTTGGTGCAACAGGCAAAGTTCTTGTATTCTCGTTTGTCGGGATGAAAACAGAAGAAGTTGAAGTCCGCGACCAACGAACGATTAATGTAACACTAAAACAGGAAGTTTTTGGTCTTGAAGAAGTGGTAGCCATTGGGTATGGTACTGTGAAAAAAGCATCTGCTACCGGATCGATTGTTACGGCTTCGGGCGACGAAATTAAACAATCGCCAACAACAAACCTGACCAATAACCTGGTTGGGCGGCTACCCGGGCTGGTATCGGTAAGCCGGAGCGGCGAACCGGGATACGATAATTCAACATTGCGTATTCGAGGTAGTAATACCTTGGGTGATAACAGTCCGTTAATTGTTGTTGATGGTATAGCCAATCGTAACATGGAACGTATCGATCCGGCAGATATTGAAAGTATTACCATTCTGAAAGACGCTTCGGCTGCTATTTACGGTGCACAGGCAGCCAATGGCGTAATACTGATTACGACTAAACGCGGGAAAATCGGGAAACCGACAATCTCGGTTAATGTAAATGGCGGCGTCCAGCAGCCAACCCGCATTCCGGAGATGGCCGATGCCGCCCAGTATGCCCAGATGCTGAACGAAATAGACTATTATGCCGGAAGGACCCCTCGTTATACCGATCAGGATATTCAACTATTCAGGGATGGATCAGACCCCTGGGGGCACCCCAATACCGACTGGTTTGGGGAAGTGTTTAAAACTTGGTCATCACAACATTACGAAAATGTATCGTTATCAGGTGGTAGCGAGAATATGAAATATTTCCTCTCGATGGGGACCCGTTATCAGGACGGGGTTTACAAAAACAGTGCGACCAATTATCAGCAATATGACTTCCGAAGCAACATTGACGGAAAAATTTCTGATTACATCGATGTTGCATTTGATGTGGCCGGAAGGGAAGAGTTGAAGAACTTCCCGACCCGTTCACGAGGTTCTATTTTCCGTATGCTGATGCGTGGTAAACCCAACATGCCCGCTTATTGGCCCGACGGAACGCCGGGCCCGGACATTGAGTATGGCGATAATCCGGCTGTGACTTCGACCGATGCAACCGGTTACGATAAGGACAAACTGTATTATCTCGAAAGTAATTTACGGGCAAACGTTCGCATTCCCTGGGTTAAAGGGCTATCGGTTACAGCGAATGCTTCGTTCGATAAGATTTTCCGTTTTCATAAACGGTTTGAAACGCCTTGGTATTTGTACACCTGGGATGGGAATCCTGAGCATATCCTGAACAAAGGTCAGCGTGGGTTAAGTACCCCTCAGCTTACCGAAGATTTTCAGGATGGGCAAAAACTTACCTATAACATTTATGCGACTTACGAAAAGACCCTGAACGATGTGCATAACATGAAAGTGATGGTTGGTACCGAAAGGCAGGAAGGGAAGAACGATTACCTGAGCGCTTTCCGTAAGAATTATATTTCATCGGCTGTCGATCAAATGTTTGCCGGAGCAGCCGACCAGTACATGACCAACGATGGTTATGCCAACCAAAATGCCCGTATGAACTATTTCGGACGTGTTAACTATGATTTCCGTCAAAAATATTTGATAGAATTTGTTTGGCGTTACGATGGTTCGTATATGTTCCCGAGTGGGAAACAATTTGGGTTTTTCCCGGGTATTTCGGCTGGTTGGCGAATTTCCGACGAAGCCTTCTGGAGAAATAACCTGGCTTTCTTAGAAAACTTTAAACTGCGTGGTTCGTGGGGACAAACCGGTAACGACCGTATCGCAGAATATCAATATTTATCCTCTTATGGTTTTACTGCAAACCGGTATTATGTATTTAACATATCGGAACTAAACAAGTTATTGGCCGAATCGCGCGTTCCGAACCCCAATGTAACATGGGAAGTGGCCAATCAGGCCAATATTGGTTTCGAAACCAGTTTCTTTGATAACAAAATGGCTGTTGAAGCAGATTACTTCAACAACCTGCGTTCCGATATTCTGTGGCACCGCAATGCTTCTGTACCGACATCGACCGGAATGACCTTGCCTCCTGAAAATATTGGGAAAGTTCGTAACAGAGGATTTGAAGCCGTTATTTCGTACCGGAGCCAGATTGGCAAACTCAAATATGATATCTCAGTAAACGGCAGTTATTCGAAGAATAAAGTTGTATTCTGGGATGAAACTCCTGGTGTCCCAGATTATCAGAGATCAACCGGTAAACCCATGCCAACCGATCCAAACAATAGCGAGAGCGACTTGTATTATCAGGCAATTGGTATTTTCAGAGATTGGGATGAGGTCAACTCATACCCTCACTGGGAAGGAGCGCGCCCGGGCGATGTAATTTTTAAAGATGTTCATGAAGACGGTGTAATTGATGGGTTGGACCGGGTAAGGAGTGAAAAGAACAATATGCCGCGTTTTACCGGAGGGATGAGCATCAATTTGCAATATGGCAATTTCGATTTGGCCATGTTGTTCCAAGGCGCTGCCGGGGCACAGGTTTATGTTTCAACTGAGTCGGGTGAAATTGGGAACTTTTACAAAGATTTTGCCGATAAACGCTGGACCGAAGATAACCCGGATGCCAAATATCCGCGAACCTTTAACCGGAGTAACGAGTATTGGGTAAACTATGGAAATACATTCTGGCTCCGTAGCACAGACTACATTCGGTTAAAAAACCTTGAGCTGGGGTACAATTTACCCTCTCTGGCAACCAAGAAACTGGGGATCGAAGGGTTGAGGTTTTTCGTCAACGGGAGCAACTTGTTGACTCTGGACAAAGCCAAGCTGTTTGACCCGGAACTGGAAGCTGGTACTTCTTATCCACTTCAAAGAGTTGTTAATGCTGGTTTAACTTTAACATTCTAAAATTCTGACCCATGAGAAAAATATTAAACTTATCAATCATATCATTACTCCTTGTTTTTAGCTTTTCGTGTCAAAACTCGGATGAATTCCTCGATAAAAAACCATTAGGAGAATATTCAGAAGTAGATGTTTGGAAAGATCCAAACCTGATTGAAACATTCGTCAATTGGATGTATCGCGGCGCAGTGGGATTACCGTTCTCGATTGTCCGGCTTTCCGATCTGGTTGATGAAACTCATTTTACTCCTGACTGGGGAGCCCAGGATTTCAATAAGTCGCTTTTGACATCCGATGGCACTAAAATCTGGGGAACTGAATGGGCCTCGCCTCATACCTTTCATTATCAATGGGAACCGCTTTATAAGAACGTCAGGCGCTGCAACATCTTTTTCAGTAAAATTGGTGAAGCAAAAGATGCTGATCAGGACATGGTGAAACGCCTGACCGGCGAAGCTTATTTTCTTCGCGCTTACACGTATAACGCGTTGGTTAACTTGTATGGTGGCGTTCCGTTAATTACAAAAGTTTATACCCTGACGGATGATTTTACTGTTGCCCGGAATACTTACGAAGAATGTATCAACTTCATTGTAGGACAGTTGGATTCTGCAGCAATGTATTTGCCAGAATCGTATGATGGCGGCGATCTGGGCCGCGCAACCAAAGGCGCCGCATTGGCATTGAAAGCCCGCGTATTGCTCTTTGCTGCCAGCGATTTGCACAATCCGGCTAAAAACGGAATTCTAACAAGCGGATATTCATCTCCGGCTTTGCTTGGTTACACCGGCGGAGATGCCACCGCCCGCTGGCAAAAAGCCAAAGATGCAGCTAAAGCGGTTATAACCTATGGTAAATATGATTTGTACAAGAAGAATCCGGCCCCGGGCGATTCTGTGGCCCAAAACTTTGTCGATTTATTTATTTCCCGGGCCACGACCGAAGAGGATATCTTTCTTCAGTATTTCTCGCCAAAAACCGATGAAGACTGGCAAGGCTACAATCCGGCTTTGTACTGTGGCCCGAATGGTTACCACAACTGGGGGAATAACTGTCCGCTTGGCGAAATTGTTGACGAATACGAAATGAAAGACGGGAGTAAATTCAGTTGGAGCAATGCCGCACAAAAGGCTAAACCTTATGCAAAACGTGAAGCCCGCTTCTATGCATCGATCTTGTACGATGGCGTGCCCTGGCGAACCCGCCCGAGCGACGGTTTGCTTTTAGACCCGCTAAGCCGCATTCAGACCGGCCATGTTTACAATGCATCAACCGGGAATATTATTAAACCCGGTTTGGATACCCGCAAAGGCCCGATCGAAGACTGGAACGGTACGTATGTTGGTTATTACCTCCGGAAGTTTGTCGACCCGACAATCGATCCGCAGTATGTAAAACAAGATGTTCCTTTCCGTCACATCCGTTATGCCGAAGTGCTCCTGAATTATGCCGAAGCGTGTATCGAATTAAGCCAGTACGACGAAGCCCGCACATACATTAACATGATCCGCAAACGTGCCGGTCAGCCCGAACTTGCTTCGACCGTTACCGGCGATGCCTTACGCCAGGCCTATCGCCACGAGCGGCGGGTTGAACTGGCATTTGAAGACCATCGGTTCTGGGATGTCCGTCGCTGGATGATTGGCCCGGAGGCTTACCATCAGACCCACGCCATCGATATCAGGCATATCACGACCCAGACCAGTGTACCTACTTACTTTAAGGCAGATGGTTCTGAATGGGGAACCGTTACCTATACCCCGATCGAAACGCCTGGAGATGCCAGGGCCTGGAATAATAAAGCGTATTTCTTCCCGATCTATCGCGATGAAATGAATAAGAATGACAAATTGATCCAGAACCCCGGATACTAATCAATCAACCTACTTGTCTGATATACAAGAGGGTGTCTCAAAAGTCCGAGACACCCTCTTTTTATTAGTACGCCTACCCGAAAAGTTTTTCGAATATTCAATTCTCAGAAGCTTTAAAAAACATTTGAGACGGCCTCTTGTTTTTCCCAAACTCAATGTTTCGGCCAAGCGGGGAAAATTATTTACGGATGAAAGGCAAAAGGCACAACCCCTAGCACTTCGGGCTGGGAAGAAGGCGTTTATATTGCCCGCGCTTTATACAAAAACGAAGTTATAACCGGGAAATTAGTTGTAAAACAGTGAGTTTAAAATGAAATAGTTCCTGTTCGCGTATTGATCGGATGACTCCCACTCCATCCGGTCAATAATATATCAGCGCAATTCCTACTATCATAAAAATCGTAACCACACACACCACCGCATTCAGCGAGGCTGCCTTCAGAAAATCCCGGTCGGTTAGTTCTTTGGGGAAATGGCCGATGTAAGGTTTTTCAACCCGTATTCCGTGATAAACGTTCGGGCCGCCGAACCGGCAATTCAGGATTCCGGCCAAGGCTGCTTCCGGATACCCGGAGTTCGGGCTGCTGTGCTGGCGCCCGTATTTCAGGATAAACCTGATGGAGCGCGGCGAAAGCGAAACAAGCGCCATCAGCAGCGCCGTGATCCGGGACGGGACGTAATTCAGCACATCGTCCAATCGGGCCGAAAACCAGCCAAAATCGCGGTACCGGTCGCTTTTGTAGCCCACCATCGAGTCGAGCGTGTTGGCCATCTTGTAGGCAAGCATCGCCGGAACCCCGCCCAGCGCGTAGAAAAACAACGGGGCAACCACGCCGTCGCTCAGGTTTTCGGCCAGTGTTTCCAGCGCTGCCGTGCGGATTTGCTGCTCGTTCAGTTGGCTCGTTTCGCGGCCAACAATAAAACGGAGCTGTTTCCGGCCGGCCTCCAGGCCTTCGGTTTTCAGTTTCTTCATCACCAGCCAGGCTTCTCCGATCAGGCTTCGGTTTGCCAGGCCGTAAAACACACCTGCGCTGGCCAAAACCAGGAACAGGTATTCCGAAACCTGCTGACTTATTTTCAGCAGAGCGAGCAGGGAAAAATAGACGCCGGATATCAGCAAAACAGCCATCGTTGTTCCTTTCAACCGGCGGTTTTCGCCCGAATTCAGACGGCTTTCTCCCGATGAAATAAGCTTTCCAAACAGGCGGACCGGGTGGGGGAGCCGGCGCGGGTCGCCCAGCAGCGAATCGAGGACAAAACCAATCAGGAGCGGCAGTACGATCAGGAGTTTTTCGTTCATAGCGGATGTTTTTGGTTCCAGTCGTTCAGGGCAGCTACCAATCGCTGATTATTTTCGGGCGACTGTGCCGAAATTCTGAAAAAGTTTTCCGTCATTCCCCGGAAATTGCCGGCATCGCGAATCAGCAACCCGTGTTTTTCAATTAAAAATTGTTTCAGTTGACTGGCCGGATGACCGATCATTTCAATCAGAAAGAATGAGCCGTTTGACGGGCAAACCCGGAACCCTGGTATCTGCTGAACTGCCATCTGAAGCTCCTTTGAAAGCTGCTGTATTTGGCGGGCATCGGGCGCCAGTTGGTTCCAATGGCCGAGGATGAAACAGCCGGCTTCCTGCGCCAGCGAATTTACGGCCCAGGGTTGCTGAAAACGGGCCAGTCGGGCCGATATTCCCGGCGAGGCAATGGTGTACCCAAGCCGCAGCCCCGGGATGGCAAAACTTTTGGTCAGTGAGCGCACCACAACCAGGTTAGGAAGATTTTTCGTGAACGGGATCATCGGTTCAAAATCCGGGAAAAGTTCGGCATAGGCTTCGTCGATCACAAGAACGGTATGCTGGTTTCCGGAGATAAACTGCGCCAGTTCCTGAAAACTGAAAACATGTCCGTCGGGGTTATTGGGGTTTCCAATCCAGCACAAATCGGGTTTTTGACTTAGCGCCTCCTGAATTTCATTTTCCCGGAAAAACGAGAGGCGATGGTTGTGCAACCGGCAGGCGTCTTCGTATTCGGCAAAACCGGGGATCAGGATGGCTGACCGGGCTGACTGAAACGCGAGCGCCAGCGTGTAAAAAGCATCGACCGAGCCGTTGAAAGTAAGCACCTGTTCTAATCCCACCTTGTGATTTCGGGCAATCTTCCGGCGCAAAGTCCCGGCATCGGGCTCCGGATAGTTCCCAATGGTTGCCATCCGTTGCTGCAGGTGCTCCAGCAAGGCCGGTTGCGGCCCTTCAAACCATACATTCGAGCTGAAATCGGCAGTTATGGTTTGCGAAAATTGGTAGCGGTCGTCTCCGTGTCCGTTTAGCATGGGTAAAGCCTCCCTTGGCCCCTCCCAAGGAGGGGAATTTGGTTGTATTCGATTGTCGTTATTATTCTCATTATCGTTGTTATTCAGTACTTTGGTTATTGGATATTTCTTATTGGATATTCGATATTTTGTCTGTTCATGAATTCTGTTGTTTATATTTGATTTTTACTGCGACTGTTCATTGCCACTGCCAACTACCGGTGTTTTTTTCAGGCTTGCATAAATCGTCTTCAGATCGCAATGGGCCCGCAAATGCGCGGCCAGTTTGTCGTATTGTTCTTCCTTGAATGCCGCCGGGTCAAACTCCTGAATGGAGGCCGTTTTCCCGCAGGCTTTCAGGATCGATTCAACGACCGGGGTATTATCGAAGATGCCGTGCAAATAAGTTCCCCAGGTTTTTTCGTTCAGGAAGCAGCCATCCGGAGAGCCATCTTCGAGTAAGGCAAGCGGTTTGCCGGACATCCGTTCGGTTTGTCCCATGTGAATTTCGTATCCGGAGCAGGTTTTGGGGTTACCCCGGAAAGAAAACCGGCTTTGCACGGTGCGTTTTTCGGCAGTCAGGATGGTGGTAACCGGCAAAATTCCGAGGCCGGGCATGCGTTCAATTTCGCCTTCTACCTGTTGTGGATCGCAAATCTCGCGGCCCAAAATCTGGTAGCCGCCGCAAATTCCGTAAACCGCTTTCCCGTTGCCGTGAGCTTTCAGAATAGCTTTTGCCAGGCCGGTTTCGCGCAGATGGACCAGGTCGCCAATGGTGTTTTTCGAGCCGGGAACGATGACGATGTCGGCTTTGGCGATTTCCTCCGGATTGGCCGTGTAAAACAGGTTTACCTCCGTAATCCGCTCCAGTTGGTTGAAGTCGGTAAAATTCGACATGTGACGGAGCAATACCACCGCGATATTCACCATGCCTTCGCGTGTTTTGCTGTATTTGTGGTCGATGACCACCGAATCTTCGTCGTCGAGATGAATATCCTGAAAATACGGGACCACGCCAACAACCGGGACTCCGGTGATTTCTTCCATCATCTGCCTGCCTTTTTCAAACAGCGAAATATCCCCCCTGAACTTGTTAACCAGGATGCCTTTTACCAGCGCTCGTTCCTCCGGAGGAAGCAGTTGCAGTGTGCCGTAAACGCTGCCGAACACGCCGCCGCGGTCGATGTCGGCCACCAAAATAACAGCGGCGTTTATTTCGAGGGCCACCCGCATGTTGGTGATATCTTTTTCGCGCAGGTTAATTTCAGAGATGCTCCCGGCGCCTTCAATTACCATGGGGTTGTATTTTGATTCCAGCCGGTTGTAGGCTTTCATTGCTTCGGAAAACAGGAAGTCGCGGTCGGTGTCCATGAAATATTGCCGGGCCGACTGGTTTCCAAACGGCTTTCCGTTCAGTACAACCTGCGATTGGGTATGGCTGGTCGGCTTCAGCAAAATGGGGTTCATATCGCTGCTGCACGGAATGCCGCATGCTTCGGCCTGCATGGCCTGTGCCCGCCCCAGTTCGAGCCCGTTGGCGCTGGCAAACGAGTTAAGCGACATGTTTTGTGCCTTGAACGGGGCAGGAGAGTAGCCATCTTGTTTAAAAATGCGGCAGAACCCGGCGTTGATGATGCTTTTGCCCACATCGGATCCGGTTCCCACAAACATGATTGGGCGGAGTATCTCGTTCATTTTAAAAATTTGTATTTGTTAGAGACTGTTTAAATTTAGTTTATCGAAAAATTTTAAACTCAATTTTATCATTTTTCACTCACCCCAAGACCGGGGTGAGTATTGGGGACAAATAAAATTTAAACAGTTTCTTAGTTTCTTTAAAACATCGAATAACGAATAAGAAATAAGGAATGTAAAAGTAGTTAATGGCCTCTGCATCCCGTAATTTCTTATTTCTTATTCGCAGTTTCTTATTCCTTATTTTCTGAAATTCGAAGCTATGGCAGAACCCGTTCTTCCATCCGGATATGACTGGTGTTGGTTACTTGCGCATCTTCGAACGAAGTCATTTCAGAAAGAACGGCGACAGCGCCTTTCAGAACCGAATAAGCAATGGCGGCGCCGGTTCCTTCGCCCAGCCGCAGCCCAAGCTTCAGCACCGCTTTGGCTTTCATAAACTGAAGCATTTTGCGGTGCCCCTGTTCGTCCGATTCGTGCGAAAAAACGCAGTAATTTAGCATGTCCGGGTTAATGCTTTGTGCTACCAGCGCGGCCGATGTGGTAATAAAACCATCCACCAGGATGATCATGCGCTGACAGGCTGCTTCAATCATTCCGCCGGCAATGGTGGCAATTTCACAGCCTCCAAACCGGGCCAGGTTCTCATATGGCGAACTCGAAATCCCGTGTTTGCCGATAGCCTCCTGAATGACTTTGGCCTTGTTCCGGACGCCTTCGCTGTTCAAGCCGGCGCCAGGCCCCACACATTCTTCGACCGGCAGCCCGCAAATGACCGACATCAGGGCCGAGGCCGGGGTCGTATTGCCAATGCCCATCTCGCCAAATCCAACGACATTGGTGCCTTTGGCTGCAAAATCGCGGACAATGCGGCGCCCGTTGTTAAAGGCTTTCAGGCAGTTTTCCATACTCATGGCCGGCTGGTGCCTGAAGTTTTCAGAGCCCCGGGCCACTTTAGCGTCAATCAGTTTGGGGTGAGGCGCAAAGGTATAATTCACGCCGGCGTCAACCACCCACAAGTCCATGCCGTAGATGCGCGAAAGCAGCCCGATCCCGCCCCCGCCGTCCAGAAAATTCAGGACTTGCTGCCAGGTAATTTCAACCGGGCACGGGCTGACCCCTTCGGCCGTAATCCCATGGTCGGCGGCGATGGTCAGCATGACCGGCTTTTTCAGTTCGGGCGAAAGGGTGTTTTGAATGAGCCCGGCCTGCAATGCCAGCGATTCGAGCCGCCCCAGCGAACCCACCGGTTTGGCTTTGTTATCGAGTTTGTGCTGTATTTTTTCTGTTAGCTCCGAACTAAATTCCGGAATGCGGATATCGTCAGTCATCGGTTTAAAGGTTGAAGGTGATGATTTGTCCAAGGTCGATTGGTATGTTGAACGTTTCCCGGGGTGTTTTTTTCTGAAGGAGGGTCATCATGGCCCGGATCACCCCGGCATGGGTCACAATCAACACCTCCTGTAAAGGTTTATCTTTCAAATCATTCAGGAACGAGCGGGTACGGGCAATTTGACTGGCAAACGATTCGCCGTTCGGACATGGGGTGCTGAGGTAGTCGGCAAACCAGGCTTTGCCTTCCGGCGATTCAAAAATGGTATCCCAGTCAGTCATTTCCCAGTCGCCAAAATCGAGTTCGGTGAGGCGGGCATCGGCAGTAACGGGAATATCCGGAGAAATTGCCGTGGCCAAAATGGTACACCGGCTGGACGGGCTTGAAAAAACGGCATCAAATTTTGTGTTTCCGAGCTCCGAGCGGATTTTCTCCTGTTCGGAAGGGAAACTATCTGCCAGCAGAACATCGGTTCTGCCGTAGCAGGTTCCTTTTGGGGCATTTACTGAAGTGTGGCGGATACACGTGATTTGCATCGTTTTTCAGGAAAAATGATAAAAGATAACAAGTATCAGGTAAAAAGTAACCTCTGAAATTTGCTGCAGGGCGCCCAGGCAGTCGCCGGTATAACCTCCGATTTTCTTTTCCAGATAGCGCTTAAAGACCCGGTATATCAGCAGACAAACCGGAACGGCTGTTGCCGCGATTTGCCACGGGAAAAGGGACAATGGAGCTAATCCCAGAGCAATGGCAATAAGCAGATCGGACGATTTACTGCGTTTGCCGACCGGTTTGGTTTTGCTGGTGGCGTCGTCGCGCGAATATGAGCTGGTGAAAATGACGATTACCGGCATCAGGCGGCTGAAAGCATGTCCGGAGAGCAGGGCAAACGGGATGGTTTCAGGAGTTAGTGAGATTAATCCGGCGAATTTGGTGGCCAGCATGCCGGTCAGCCCGATCGAGCCGTACGTCCCGATGCGGCTGTCTTTCATGATGGTCAGGATTTTTTCGCGCGTATAGCCGCCCCCAAAGCCATCGCAGAAATCAGCAAATCCATCTTCGTGAAAGGCGCCGGTTACAAAAATGGTGGCCAGCATACTCAGGATGAGCGACAGATGCACGGGAAATAGCTGCTGCAACCCGGCAAACACTCCCGAGCCAATGCCCCCGACCAGCAGCCCTACCAGGGGGAGATAGCGGGTCGACCGGTTCAGGATTTCTTCTGACCACGGGACCCATTTGGGGACGGGGATGCGGGTGTAGAACATGAGCGCCGTTAAAAACAGGGTGAGTTGCTGCTTCATGGTGGTGTTGTCTTTGTTATCAGTTTGTCGGGTTATCCTTGTTCTTAGAAACTGTTTAAATTTTAATTGTCCCCCATACTCACCCCTGTCGCATCTTCGATGCGCCGCCCCTCTCTATGTATAGAGAGGGGAAAAGACCGGTTTACCGGGCTTGGGGTGAGTGAAAAATGATAAAATTGAGTTTAAAATTTTTCGATGAACTAATTTTAAGCAGTTTTTAGTTGAAGGAACAAAGCTAACAACGACAACCTGACAACTTTTTTCTTTTCTACCTATTCCTTATTTGAAACGCCGGCTTCTTCAAAACTGGCCATTTCATTCAAAAAATTAACTGCCGACTGTACAATCGGGAAGGCCAGTGCGGCACCGGTCCCTTCGCCAAGTCGCATACTCAGGCCGAGCAGGGCGCGGGCATCCATGTGTTTGAGCATTAGTTGATGTCCTTTTTCGTCGGATGTGTGGCAAAAAATGCAATTCCGGCGTACTTCAGGATTGAACTGAATGGTTGTCAGCACCGATGCAGTGGCAATAAAGCCGTCGATCAGCAGGATCATTTGCCGGTCTTTGGCTTCGAGCATGGCACCCGCCATCATGGCAATTTCGAGGCCGCCAAAGGTTGCCAGTGTTTCTTCGGGTGTCTGCGGATTGTATTTCTCCGATATTTCTTTCAGGATGGCCGTTTTGCGGTCGAGTTGCTGCCCTTCGAGACCGGCGCCACGTCCG
>JAJUGZ010000030.1 GCA_029265715.1 Bacteroidota bacterium | reverse complement strand
TGTTGGTTCGTACAATTTTCGTAACAGTTTTTTCTTTTCAATCAAATTAGCACCGACATGGAATTGAGCTTGCAAATCAGGGCGCAGCAAAGATCCACGCAGTGAAATCCGCGAAGCGAATAGCCATTTATACATTTTCGGTTTGTATGAGCGATGGCTTTTATGGCTATTTCAATCTTTTATTTCAGGTTAATCCAGATTAGGATTAAAGATCTATCAAAATTTCGGAATTCACTCAAAATCGGGATACAGCAAATATTTCTTTCTCATTCTCAGGTAATCGGATAGGGCTGGTTTCCAACTATTTTCGATCTCATCCAGCGTCATTTCCTGCCGATATTGTGCCAAAACCTGATCGGTGCCAGCCAGCAGGTTAAACCAGCGCTCCGAGGTCAGGAAATCTTTCTCTTCCGGGAAAAGTTTATAATAGTCGAAAAAGTATTTTAGTGTAAAACGAGGAATCTCGCGAAGGGTCCTGAAATCGGCCCCGTAGCACACCTGCCCTTTGTATTTTGGGTTTTTATCCATTCCCTCAATACTTTCCGGAGTAAACGAAAAGCTGCCAAATTTCGGATCAGGATAGCCAACTACCTGGAAAGGGAACATGGTTCCGCGGCCAACACTCATTGAGGTCGCTTCAAAAAAACACAGCGACGGGTAAATCCGTACAGACAAGTAATTCGGAAGGTTTGGCGATGGCTTTACGGGCAGTTCATAGGGCGTTTTATGCGTATAATTCTGAACCGGGATAATCTTTAAATCGCATTTTCCTTGGTTTGCGAGCCAACCTTCACCGTTGATCATCCGGGCTAATTCGGCCGGAGTACAACCGTAAACTACGGGAATCGGGTCTACACCTACAAACGAACTGAATTTTTTATCGAGAACCGGGCCCGCAACATAGTCGCCATTGGGATTTGGGCGGTCAAATACCCACAGCGGGATATTGTTTTCGGCGCAGGCTTCCATTACGTAATGCAGGGTGCTGATGTAAGTGTAAAAACGACAGCCAACATCCTGGATGTCATATACCAGAGCATCCAGCCCGGCCAATTGTGCCGACGTTGGTTTCTTGTTATCTCCATAAAGCGACACGACTGGTAAACCCGTTTGCGAATCAACTCCGGAATTGATGTGTTCTCCGGCATCGGCGGTTCCCCGGAAACCATGTTCCGGAGCAAAAATACACCCGATTTTCACGCCGTTGGCCAGCAGAAAATCAACCAGATGCTTCTGATTCACCATGGATGTTTGGTTGACAACAACCCCGATCTTTTTACCGTTCAGCTGCGGTAAATATTGTTCTGAACATTCGGCTCCAACCTTTACCGGCTGCGCATTCGAGAATGAAATACAGACAACGAGTGTTAGTAAAATTAAAATCCGGTACATAGCCTTAATTTTCCGGCTAAAATACAAATTGCATACCTCAAATTGCATAATTTTCAACCAATAGCATGAATGTTTACTATTTTTATCGCATCCGAAACATCGATACCATGAAGCGCATTATCATACTACCCTTTTTATTTTTCTTTGCTTTATTGAACAGCAAGGCCCAAAATGTCCCGCCGGACTTTATGAATTTTCTGAATGCTCCCTGGGTAAACAAACAGCTGGATTCATTAACCCTGGACGAAAAAATTGGACAGCTATTCATGATCCAGGCTTATTCTAATAAAGACGCGAAACACGTTGAAGAATTATTAACCCAGGTCGCAACTTGTAAACCGGGAGGGGTTATTTTTATGCAAGGCAGCCCAATTGCTCAGGCTCAAATAACCAACCAGCTTCAGGCTGCTTCCAAAGTCCCGCTGCTGGTTGCCATGGATGCCGAATGGGGACTTGGCTTTCGTCTCGACTCAACTCTGAAATATCCGGTACAAATGGCTCTTGGCGCCATAACCAATGATTCCCTGATTTTCAGGATGGGGCAGGAGATCGGGCATCAACTCCGGAGGATTGGGGTACACATGAATATGGCCCCGGTTTGCGACGTAAACGTAAATCCACAAAACCCTGTTATCAACTACCGCTCGTTTGGAGAATCTCCGGAAGCGGTTGCCCGGAAATCGTGGTTGTATGCCTCCGGGATGCAACATGCCGGGGTCATGGCCGTAGCCAAACATTTCCCGGGACATGGTGATACACAAACCGACTCGCATGCCGATTTGCCGGTACTCTCGCAATCTGCTGGCCGGTTAGACAGCGTCGAAATGGCTCCGTTTCGCTATTTGGTGAACCATGGTATTTCGTCGGTCATGACCGGACATTTACAGGTTCCCGAATTTGAGTCCAATTCCCGCTTACCGGCTTCTCTTTCGGCCTGCGTCATTCAAAAAAAACTGTTAAATGATCTGGAGTTCAAAGGGCTTGTTATTTCCGATGCCATGAACATGGCCGGGGTAACCAAAAATTTCAGTCCAGGGGAAGCAGCAGTTTTAGCCATAAAAGCCGGGAACGATATGCTGGAAATTCTTCCTAATCTCGAATCAGCCATTAAAGCAGTAAAAGAAGCTGTTCAATCCGGAGAAATTTCGGAAGCAGAGATTGATCAGAAATGCCGGAAGGTCCTGGCCGCCAAGCATTGGCTTGGGCTCGACCACGATGGTCCCGTACAAACACAAGGGCTCACTTTATACCTGAACAACCCGGTTTTTGAGGCAACCAAACGACAGATGCAGAAAGAATCGTTGACCGTTCTAACGAATGAAAATGACTTTCTGCCACTCCGACGGCTTGATACCCTGAAACTTGCAAGCCTTTCTTTGGGGGCCGAATCGCTCACTGATTTTCAGGCAATGCTTTCGAATTACACAGCAATCGATCCGTTCAACATTGGTAAAAATGCACCTGCCAGCGAGCTGGAGAAAATCAGGAAACAACTTTGGAAGTATAATCTGATCATTGTCGGGATACATAACCTGGGGCTAAACCCACCCCGGAATTTTGGCATCTCCGAAACGCAAATCCAGATGCTCCGCAACCTTCAGGATAAAAAACTGGTTGTGGTATATTTTGGGAATCCGTACGGATTGAAATACCTCCCCGAAAGCAAAAATGCACAATCGTTGGTTGTGACCTACCAGGAAAACACAGAGGCTCAGGAACTGGCGGCACAGCTCATCTTTGGTGCTATCGACTGCAATGGGAAACTCCCCGTTTCGGTTGAAAACCTGTTTCCGGCAGGGACAGGAATTTCCATAAAAAATATCGGGCGATTGGCCTATGCGCTTCCGGAAGAAAAAGGAATTGATTCCCGCTTTCTCATTCACAAAATCGATTCGCTGGCCCAATTGGGCATCAGGCAAAAAGCATTTCCCGGGTGCCAGGTGGTCATTGCGCAAAACGGGGCAATTATACTGCGAAAAAGCTACGGGTATTTTACCTACGACCAGAAACAACCCGTAACGAACGAAACCCTTTACGACTGGGCTTCAATTACCAAAATTACCGGTCC
This sequence comes from Bacteroidota bacterium, assembly GCA_029265715.1. Classification (GTDB taxonomy): domain Bacteria; phylum Bacteroidota; class Bacteroidia; order Bacteroidales; family Prolixibacteraceae; genus Aquipluma. The sequence continues at coordinate 38,720 of JAJUGZ010000030.1, read as the reverse complement.
GTTGCCGGCGCTCATGAAATTGTACGATCAAGGATTAATCAGGCTCGATGATCAGTTCTCGACTTACTGGCCGGCTTTCCGGAATACGGAAAAACAGCAGATTACTTTTCGTGAAATCCTGTCCCATCAAAGCCGGTTAACACCCTATGCCGAATTTTGGACTAAAACCCTGCAAAAAAATAAACAGCCAATTCATACGATTTTAAGAGAATTTCCTTCTGAAGACTTTCCTCTCCGGGTCTGCTCATCGCTCTATGTATCAAAAAAATATCCCGACCAGATTTATGACGAGATCAAAAAATCGAAACTTTTACCGGCCCCAACCTATGAATATACCGACCTCGGGTTCATTCTCTTTCCGAAAGTGATTGAAAATCTGTCTGGGATGAACTACGAGCAGTTCCTGAAAATAAATTTCTACGATCGGCTTGGAGCTTCATCGGTTGGTTATAACCCACTCAACCGGTTCCCGGTTTCACAGATTGCGCCAACCGAATTGGACGACATTTTCAGAAAAGAATTGCTTCAGGGCTATGTTCATGATGAGAGTGCAGCTTTGCTGGGAGGAGTGTCAGGAAACGCCGGACTTTTTGGAACAGCCAACGATCTGGCCAAAATCATGCAAATGTACCTTCAACATGGCTATTACGGCGGGCAACAGTTCATTTCATCCGAAACTGTAAATGTGTTTAACCGGGTCCAGTTTCCGCAGAATAACAACCGCCGGGGTCTGGGGTTCGACAAGCCCGGGCTTCAGAACAAATTTGTTAAACCCGAGAAAGCATATCCGACCGCTGAAGTCAGCGCCGAAAGTTTTGGACACTCCGGTTTCACCGGAACCTTTACCTGGGTTGATCCTCAGACACAAACCGTATTTGTTTTCCTTTCGAACCGGGTATATCCGACCCGAAAAAATACAAAACTTTCAGATCTGAATATCAGGCCGGCGATGCTTCAATCCATTTACGAAGCGCAGGAAAAAGGACTTCCAAAGTATTAAAAAATGTTAAAGCCCAGAGGGTTATAAATATGCTTAATACAAGCTCAAGCGAGCGACATTTAAGGAGAACAACCTAAACTTCCTGCGTTTTTGTTCAGGCAAAGTTTAAACATGCAGCTACAACATGTTTTGTAACCAAATGTTATTTAATTATTAATTTTAACTTTAAGGAACATTAATGAAAAGCTTTGCTTATAGTCAAAACCAATAAAACGTAGCGTTATGGAAAGAAAAATCACCTTTAACGAGCTTCGAAAGATTAAAGACAGCTTGCCTGACGGTTCAATTCACCAAATTGCCCAGGAGCTGAACCTGGAAGATGAAACCGTCAGGAATTATTTCGGAGGGGCAAATTATGACAGAGGTAAATCAGTAGGGCTACACATTGAGCCGGGACCAAACGGAGGGATCGTATTACTGGATGATTCGACGATCCTCGATAAAGCGCAAGAGATTATAACCGCACACTGAAACTGTAAAGCATAAATTTTGAAAAGACTGTCTTATCTTTATAAGGCGGTCTTTTTTTATTAACAAAACCAACTATCTGTTATGAAACAAATCTTCATTCTCGTTCTTGTTATCCTTACTAGTATGTCGGTATGGGCTCAAAAGCAACTTTTTAACGGGAAAAACTTAAACAACTGGGACATTTTTCTGGGCACTCCTATCAAAGGGCACGAAGATCTGGCCAGAAAGGCAACAGCTTCGTCCACCTACCAGGTCATTATTTTAGATGGACAACCGGTTATCCGTGTTTCCGGAGAAATCAACGCATCGCTGTCTACCACGAAAATTTACAAGAATTACCATCTCCACCTTGAATTTAGATGGGGCGAACATGTTACGGGAACACGCAACAGTGGGTTGCTTTATCACAGTTTCGGACCGTTTGGTGCGGCGTTCGGAACCTGGATGACCAATATCGAACACCAGCTTATGCACGACAACCTGGGTGACACATACCTGATGAACAACACATACTGCGAAACCAAAGCCGTAAAGCGCGACGATGGGAGTTGGGCATATGCCAAAGACGGGGAACTGAAAGCCTTTTGTGAATCGGAAAATGGGCGGTCGATCAAAAAAGCAGTGGATGCGGAAAAACCACTCGGCGAATGGAACTCGGTTGATTTGTACTGCTATGGACCAACATCGCTCCATGTTGTGAATGGCGTTCTTGTCATGCTGAACACCAACTGCAGTAAAATTGAAAATGGCCGGTTAGTTCCTTTGACTGAAGGTAAAATCCAGATCCAGTCAGAAGGGGCCGAGTTATTTATCCGGAAAATTGAGATTGAAAAAATCAGGGAAATTCCATCGCGGCTCATCAGGTAGCTGATGCCAGCATATACCCGATGGCAATAAAAAGGCTGTCCACTCTCTTATTGCGGACAAGCCTTCCCAAAACAGTTACTAAATAAAATTAATACGCGTCATCAAACGAATTATCATCGCGATTTTCCATGTTCTGATTTTTATCCATCTTATAATTATTGATCTTATAACTTAAGGTCAGTTCAAAAACGCGTGACTCACGTTTCATATTAAAATGCGATCTGAAATTATCGCCATACGAGTTGCTTTCCATCTTCATCGAGCCGAAAATATCGCGAACGCTGGCTGTTACCGACAGCTTTCGTTTCATAAAATCTTTGCGGTACGACAGGTTGGTGAAAAACATCCCGGAACGATCGCCCTGGGCTGAAACTGTCGGGCCCGAATAACTGGCCATCAATTGCATCCGGCTTGCATCCGGAAACTTTACCGTTGTATTTAAACGGGCTGTATAATTAGTACTTTCCCGATCAATCGATGCTCCGTTTAATTGTCCTTTCAGGCGATAATCGTACAAACTGAAGCTGGTGTTAACCTGTAGCCACTTGACAATATCGATATTTCCCATCACTTCAGTCCCGAGCGAATAATCATTGTTCATGTTGGTTGTCGAGAGATAGTAGATCCCATCGGTGCCTACGGTCTGAACCTGGCTGATCAAGTTGTTGGTTGCGCGGTAAAACCCTTCGACTGATAAGAACGACCCTTTTTTAAACTTGTGCATATAGTTCAACTCGTACGAGTCGGTATATTCTGGTTTTAAGGCCGGATTACCAGTCCGGATGGTATATTTATCCATGTAACTCCGGAACGGGTCGAGATCGCGTCCGTGAGGACGGTTGATTCGCCGGGAATAGCTGGCCATCAATTGGGCTTCGTTAGGCAAATTGTATGATACATGCATCGACGGGAACAAGTCGGCGCGGTTGATTTTATAGGCTTCAGTCGCTTTTGTGTGGGTAATCTGGCGGTTGGTATATTCGCCCCTCAACCCAACCATGTATTGAAATCCGCCCAGCGAGCTTGAGAATGTGGTATATGCTGCATGTATATCGCGTTTAAAGCCCATCGAACTGGTATATAAATCGTTGTTTTCCCAGGTGCCGGATGCTTCGTCCCAGTTTTCAAAAATGTAATTCTCCGGACTTCTTTCAATCCGGCTTTGCAAGCCTGCTTCGAATTTCCCGCCATCGGCAAGCGGTTTGGTATAATCAAGCTTAAACCGGTATTCGTCGTCGGTTTCGTCGTCGGTTGAACGGACACGGCTCAAATAACCGCCAGTTTTTACATAATTCTGATCGGTCAGGAACTCATCGTCGGTATCATACGAACTACCGGTTCGATGACGGTAATTGAACGAACCTTCCAGCTTGTGATTCCCCTCATTATCAAATTTACTGCTGAAACTGGCATCGGCGCTTACATAATTTCCCGAGCGGTTCCCGTTGCTGATTTGATTGGAATACACATCAAGGTCGGCCGGGATCGTGTAATTATGAGTTTTACCGCCACCGGTTTGTTCAAAACCGTAATGGCCAACACTTCCGCCCACGGTTACCGACGTTTTTTCAGTCAGGAAATAATCCATTCCACCTTTAAATTCATAGCCGTTCCTGGAAAAATTCCGTTTCCCGTTTGTAATCAGATAGGTTGTTGTGTCATTGCCCCAGGTTTCACGCTCCGAGTTCATTTTGCCATGAAACGTGTTGTCGTTCCAGTTCGCCCCGAACGAAAGGTTGTATTTTTTTGTCTTATAGTTTAAAGTCATATCGCTACGGTATTTATCGCCCGTACCAACATTTACGTTCACAATGCCGTCGAACCCGGAAATAATGTTTTTCTTCATTACCAGGTTGATGATACCTCCCACTCCGTCCGGATCGTATTTTACCGATGGGTTGGTGATAATTTCGATGTTCTGGATTGCAGAAGAGGGGATCTGTTTCAAGGCATCGCTTCCACTCAGTACGCTGGGTTTGCCATCGATCAAAACAGTGAAATTGGAAGATCCCCGCAAACTAACATTCCCTTCGATATCGACATCGACCGAAGGAGTGTTCTGAAGGACATCGACCGCAGTACCACCGGCTGCATTGATATCCTGGCTTACATTGATCACTTTTTTGTCGATTTTGTACTGAATGCGGTCGCGATCGGCGACAACTTCAACCGTACCCAATTGCTCGGTAATTGGTTTCAGCAAAATGTCCCCCAGGTTGATAACCGCTTTGTCCGGCGAAATTTTAATGTCATTGATCATCGTTTTATCGTACCCGATAAAATTTGCTTCAACATAATAGACTCCATAAGGTATATTCCCGATCTCGAATGCGCCGTTCACATCGCCAATTCCACCGGTTACCAGAGTGCCATCTCCTTGTTTGTAAATTGCCACATTGGCATATTCCATCGGAACTTTTGAATCACCATCAATCAACCGTCCTTTGATTTTTCCATTTTTTTGCAGGTTCCCCATCCCATTCACCGAACCAGGCCCGGGCTGGGCTAAACCTACCAGCGAGACCGATAAAAAACACAGGAGAACCAAAAACAAATTTTTTCTCATACTCATATCCAATCGTTATTATTCTTGCATTCTGACACCATTCCAGAAAGATGGTTTAACAGCCGACCTTGCATTTGTTGTTAATGTTTGTAAACACCTTGTGCCTTTAATTGATAAATCCTTAATCAGGAGTTAGCCGGATATTCTATTGAAAAAGGAGGCATTCCCAAAATTGTCGAATTTTCGTTCGGAATAGCTGCTGAATTTGCAGTGGGCAACCATCCGTTGGATCCGGGCCCGTACATTTCGATCGACGGAAACTCCACCCCATTGCCCTCGGTTGCAAACCACGACAACCAACGTTAGCCAGTCGTTCATTGATAACGGAGAATAAGACCACTGTGGGCACAGAAACCTCTATCCTCTTTTCGAGAGAATTTTTAATCCCGGAATAACTGTGGGGCATTGGGGCTATCACCAGGCAACTGACCGGATGTAGCGAAGAAAAGAAGGAATAGACCTGAACATAACAACATTTCAGGAGAACCAGCTACGGGAATTCCTGTGAAAAATAATTGAGGGAAAGATTACCGGAAATTAAAACCCTGTCTCTATGGCTTGTAAAGCTTTTCCAGACGGGCGTTCCGAAAGTAATGATGCAGGATAGCCTCGAATGAATATCCTTGTTCACCCATTACGGCAGCGCCGATCTGGCACAACCCGACCCCATGCCCCCATCCGGCGCCGGTTAAGACAAATTTCTGAGGAAGTTCGTCCTGCATATCGAGATGGTCGATTACAAAGGCAGAACTGTAAAGATGCGAATCTGAAAGGGCTTTCCGGATTTCAAGTTCTTTGCCAATAACCATGGTTCGCAGGGCCCCAACGATTTTCAGGCGGACCAGACGGCCGGAATAACCACGTTCAACGGGTTCGAGCCGGACGATTTTTCCAAAATCGATGCCCGTACGTCTTTTAACAAGCTCCGAAATTTGATCCTGAGAATATGTTACTTTCCATCGGAAGAAATCGCGCGTGGCTTGGTCAAAATCAGGCAAAACCTGGCTGAGTATAGCTTGGTCGTGAGTATTGCAGAAGGCTGGGGGAGTGCTCCGGATCCACTTCTCGGCGGCAGCTTCGCTGCGTAAATTGGGTTCAAAACCATCCGGTTCTTCCGGAAAATCAACAATGGCTTTTAAGTACGGATGTTCGACAGGCTCCCAGACCAACTCAAAATTTTCGGAAATGCCGCCGCAACATTTTGAGAAACGGGCATCGCAAATCCGGTCGTCACTTTTTAGCACCAGTCCGAACGTTGCATCGATAGCCTGACTGGCTTTCTCAGAGATAATGCGGCTGATACCCTGATATCGCTGGCAATGGTCGTCGGCGCACACATCAAAATCGCGATGGTCTTCGCGGTCGTACCAGCGAATACGTTCAGAGCCGGTTTCAAACCAATTCTGGTATTTTTCCTGATTTGCCGTCAGCGAACGGGTTTTTTCCATTTGTGCCAACAACCAGCTCCGGGAAATAACAGCGTGTGCTTTTAATAACTCCGGAGAACTAGTTGCACTCATCTCCGAAGAAATCACACTTCGCAAATATTCTTCCAGTGGCACAATGTTTACAGCTCTCAGATTTACACCTTCCACAATCAGCCGCAATTTGCCCCGAAACTGCTGATCGAGTTTTTGTTCCCAATGAAAATTTATTCCGATGACCACATCCCTTAGTGTAAAGTAACCTGCTGTTATTTTTTCTGGGGTAAAAACCACCTCATGGTCAAAACGCATCCGGTTATGATCCGACTCAACCACAATTTTCCCGTTTTCGAGTTTTGCGATTATTTCGTTCGTGCTGCAAATGCGGTGATCCTGATTCAGGTATCTGCCTGAAAACTGGAATCTGATTTCCGGAGCGGCCATAATTCCGACCTGAATTTCGGGCTGTTGGTCCATGAGTGAAAAATTTGTATGATAGGTAGGCCAAATGTAATTTTTTCTTGCTACAAAATGGGTTTTGAAACGGATAATTTCGGACTTCCGATGGTTTTGTCCGACAAATTTCGCTCGTTTTTGTTACTTTAGAACATATTTTCAGAAAACACATCATGGCAAACAAATATGCAGTTATCGGTCTGGGGCAATTTGGCCATGCCATTGCCCGGCGACTGACCCGCAAAGGTGCGGAAGTGCTGGCCATCGACATCGATGAAAAAATTGTAGACGAAATTTCGGAAGATGTTTCATACGCCGTGGCCCTCGATGCGACCGACAAACGGGCCTTACTTTCTCAAAACATCCACGAATACGATGCGGTGGTGGTCGCTATCGGAAACAATTTTGAGCAATTGCTGCTTTGCTCGGTTTTGCTGCTCGAATTGGAAGTTCCCCGGATTATCAGCCGTGCGCAGGGAAAATATCAGCGCGAGATACTGGAGAAAATTGGCATTCACGAGATCCTGATCCCCGAGAGCGAAATTGCCAATATTGTGGTCGAAAAGCTGCTGAATCCCGATATCGTGTCGTATCTTCAGTTGCCCGACAATTACCGGATCACCGAAATCCGTCCGCTTCGGACAACGATCGGGCGGCCCGTTGGCGACCTGAACCTGCGCGACCGTTACAACCTGAGCCTGATTACCATTACCAAAGGAAGCCAGACGATAAAAAAAGGGAAAGTGGTACTGGAAGAACACATTACAATCCCGCGTCACGACACCATTCTGGGTGAAGAAGACTATTTGCTGATCTTCGGGAAACAGTCTGATATTGAACGTTTCATCGAGATTAACAGGTAAAAAACGGGAAGGCTGACGGATTGAACGGGGAATAGACGTGAGGCTCGAGTAGCAGAAATAAAAAACAGGAACAATGGAATACAGAAAACTACAACGGCGACTGATATTGTTTCGGGTTGCGGGAATATTCTGGCGAGCACTCTGCGCTTGCTGCGGTTAACCGGAAACAGATGGAATACCTGATACTGCGACTGAATGTGCCTGTCTTCTGGTTTCTGTTGTTAAAGTTCGGGGAATTACATATTACAAGCATCGGGACTTAAAAAAGTTTAAACCTTGAAAAATATATTTCTGAAACAGTTACGCGAAAGCATTAATATTTTCCGGTACGACAAGCGCCGTTCGGTTGAGCGGTTCCTGCGGTTTTTCCGGATTCTGGTTTCAGGAACTGCGTTTGGCAGTATTGTTTACTATTATGGTTATCCACAAACTCCCGAAACCACATTGATTTGTTTTCGAATTATTGAGTTCAGCTTCCTGTTTTATGTCGTAAAATATGCTGTCGAACTATCGTTCAGCCTTCATCCAATCCGCCACATCAGGCGAAATTGGTTCGAAGGGGTGGTTATTCTGGTGGTTGCCCTGCTCGGACTGGCTTACTTTTTTATTAACGAATCGTTTGTTCAGGAGATACTCGGTTCGCGATCGATGGAGACCCTGCTTCCGTTCATCCTTGTTTTTGTCCAGCTTTATTTCCTGATCATTGTATCCATCGAGATTGGCCGTGCCAGCCCCTTGCTGGCTAAGCTCAACCTGGGGCCATCGGCCATGTTGAGCTGGTCGTTCATCTTTTTAATCCTGAGCGGGGCCGGCCTGCTGATGCTCCCGGAGATGACGACAAGCCACTCGATCCCGTTTATCGATGCACTCTTCACATCGGCCAGCGCCAGTTGTGTTACCGGACTGATTGTTGTCGATACTGCGACTTACTTTACCTTCAAAGGACAGTTTATCATCATGCTGCTCATCCAGCTGGGGGGCATTAATATTATTTCGTTTGCAACCTTTTTTACCACGTTTTATCTGCGCTCCGAAGGTGGTGTAAAATTTCAGTCGCTACTGAAAGACTTTCTTAGTGCCGACAAGGTATCTGATTCCCGCTCAATCTTGCGTGAAGTCATCCTGCTCAGTCTGACCATTGAGCTGATTGGCTCGGCATTCATTTTCTTCGCATGGGACGATAATTTGTTCCCTGATATTCAGCAAAAAATATTTTTCACGATTTTCCATGCCATTTCGGCATTCAACAACGCCGGATTTTCTCTGTTTTCCAACAATTTGTACGAACTGGCGATCCGCGACGCCATGGGGCTCCAGGTCATTATTGCCCTGCTGATTATAACTGGCGGGTTCGGGTTTGCCAACTTCAAAGACCTTCGTGAAAATATCTCATTCCGGATACGACCGGGCCGCACATTCCGAAAACTCCGGATCAATACCCGTCTGTCGACCGTGGTTTCGCTCATACTGATCCTGGTCGGCACGGTGGTTTTCTATCTGGTCGAGCACGAAAACACAATGCTGGGCCGCACTGAAGTTCAAAAATGGGTTGGCTCGTTTTTCCAATCGGTAACCACGCGGACAGCCGGGTTTAATACGGTTGACTTTGGCCAGCTGGCGCCCTCTATCCTCTTTTTTATGATGTTCCTGATGTACATTGGTGCTTCGCCCGGGTCGACCGGAGGCGGCATTAAAACCACTACATTCGCCGTGTTGGTCAAATCGGCCATCGACACGCTCCGGGGCAAGAAATATGTGGAGTTCTACCGGCGTACCATCTCGTTCGACAACATGAACAAAGCGTATTCGCTGGTGTTGTTTTCGTTGTCGGTCATTTGTTTGTCGACTTTTTTGTTGATGTTTACCGAACCGCAAACCGATTTTCTGAAAATACTGTTTGAAGAGGTTTCTGCTTTTGCGACAGTCGGTTTGTCGACCGGAATTACGGCAGGACTATCTTTTTATGGGAAGGTTATTATCATCGTTTCCATGCTGGTTGGTCGTATTGGTCCGCTGACGCTGGCACTGGCTCTCAGTAAAAAAGTTGAATATTCGGCCTACCGTTACGGCCGAACACAGGTATTAATCGGATAACAAAAAAGCTAAAAAAACATGGAGTTGCTTTTTGTATATGGAACCTTGACAGACCAGAACCACAATGAGGTTGCCTCGTTTCTGCATAAAAACGGCACCGTTGCGGGGGAGGGAAGCTTCTCCGGTAGACTTTACAATGTTGGCGGTTATCCTGGGGCTGTTTATCATCCGGAGACAACAGAAACAATAACCGGAATTATTGTCAGGCTAAACGAGCCAGAAACTGTTTTTGAAAAGCTCGACGAATACGAAGGAGTTGGCGGGCAGTTCCCTGCTCCGAACGAATACATCCGGGTACAGATTCCGGTTCAGAACCACAATGGAGAAACACATCTTTGCTGGGTTTATTTGTATAATTGGCCAACCGAAAATTTACAACACATACAATCAGGGCGATATGACTGAAAGCCTGAGGGATTGAAGGGCTGAATGTGAAAATAGCCGAGAGACATTACTCGCAAGTAGCGAGGACGGGGAAGCAACCCTGCGTGTGCTCTGTGTTCTCTGTGGTTAAACAGGAACTGATAGTATTTGGGGAAGATGAAATAGCCATGATTCGCAAACACCAACAGATAATGAAAATAATAACCGGATCATGGCTATTCCATCTGACAACTTAAAAACAAATTATTTACAGATGAAATAGCCATAAGAGCCTAAGCTCATACCACCCGGGAATGTTACAAATGGCTATTCGATTCGCGGATTTGTTTTTTTTCGTTGCCACTTCTTTCGTACCTTCACATTGAAAATACAGCAACCATGGGAAAGACAGCGCTTATCATTGGAGCAACCGGGCTGATCGGGAAAAAACTCACAGAACAACTGTTCAACGATCCCTATTACGAAGTGGTCCGGATTTTTGTCCGCAGGCCCGGTGGCTTCAGTCACCCCAAACTGGAGGAGTTTGTAATCGATTTTGACCAGCCTGAAACATGGAAATCGAAGGTAACCGGCGATGTGCTTTTTTCGACCCTCGGCACCACCATCAAAACAGCCAAAACACAGGCCAATCAATACAAGGTCGATTTCACCTATCAATACGAGTTTGCCCGGGCCGCCTCCGAAAACAAAGTCCCGAATTACGTGCTGGTCTCGTCAGCCGGAGCCGATCCACAGTCTCGGTTATTCTACAGCCGGATGAAAGGCGATCTGGAAGAAGCGGTAAAAAAACTGCCGTTCCGGAAGATTGTCATCATGCAACCGTCGCTGCTGGATGGCGAACGGCAGGAAAAACGTCCGGCAGAAAAAATATCGCTGTCAATTGCTCGTCCGCTGACAAAAATTGTTTTCCGCAAATACCGCCCGGCCAAAGCCGAAGTAGTGGCTCGTGCCATGATCAAGTCGGTTTCAGACCATTCGTTGCCTGCCCGACAAGTATTTACGCTCAACGAAGTTTTGGATTATGCGGCCCGATAAACTGACTGCAAGAAGCCTGTTAACACTTGAACCCATAATTCAAAAACCAGCATTCTCAGTCTTCATAATTTGGCTTCTGGGAACTTGGGCTTTGTTCCCCACCTTGGGAATTCCGGGTATGCGCGACTGGGACGAATCGATTTATGCCTCGGTAGCCCGCAACATTCTGAGCACAGGAGATATGATAAAACTACAGCTTGGCGATGCGCCGTACTTCAACAAGCCTCCGCTCTTTATGGTCCTGACAGCCGGATCGTTCAACCTGTTTGGTGTCAATGAATTTTCAGCACGATTGATTTCTGCGCTGTTTGCCATCGGGTGCCTGCTGATTGGCTATGCGCTGGTTCGAAAACTCGTTTCAGAACGGGTGGCTTTTTTCAGTTCATTGCTGGTTTTGGCCCATGCGCAGTTCATCCAGATATCGCAACACGGGCGAATGGAATCAATGGTTACTTTCTTCATTCTGCTGGCTTGTTATGCGATGTTCCGGATCCCGGAAAACGCGAGGTGGTGGCTTGTCTTTTTTATCTCGTTGGCTGCGGGTGTGCTTACCAAAGGTGTGTTTGCGCTGATCCCTGTTCTCCTGTTTATTTCACTGTCCGTCTATTCTCACAAATTCCGGAACTCTGTCTGTTCTTTCTGGTTCCTGATTGGCGTTCTTTTATTTCTTGTGTCTTCCCTTCCGTGGTTTTATCTCGAATACCAGACCTACGGAACAGTTTATCTTGATGAATTCTGGGGCAGGCAAACATTCACCCGCATCACAACTGCTTTCGAAGGTCACAACGGAGGCCCGTTTTATTATCTCAACCGCTTGTCGTTTCGTTATTTTTCGACCTGGGCATTCCTGATCATCCCTGCGCTGATCTACGGGATATGGAAATGGTTTCGCGAGCGGTCGGTTGGCCTCTTTTTTCTGAATGTGTTTATCTGGAGCGGCCTGTTGTTTTTCAGCCTGCTGGTCGGTACCAAACTGCCCTGGTATGTGTATTACCTGTACATTCCGCTTGCTACCTTGTGTGTCCTGATGCTCGAAGATATTCCTGATCGGTTTGTCGTTTTCCGGCATATTGTATTCGGTTTGTCGTTTCTGTATATCCTGATCTCCGGCGTATTGACCACCGATAAATTTCAGGGGTATAAACCTTTCCGCGACGAATTTGCCAGAAACCTGCCGACGGGCAAAAAACTGATCTCTTTTAACCTGGATTTCCCGGCGCTCTATTTTTATGCCAACTGTCCCGTTGAAAATACTGCCGATCTGCAAACGTTTCGGGACAAACTACAAACCGAACCATCCTGTTTTATTTCAAGAACAACTGATTTTGAAAAATTATCAGGAAACCTGCCCGTTGAAATTCTGGCAAAAAACGGCGAGTATGTATTCTTCCGGCGAAAACCGGGGAATTGACTTTTGTTAAACCAATCCGGGCTGAATCTGTTTAGTTGGTAAATTAAAATCGAATAAATATGTACACCGGATTATTACATACCCACAATTTTCTCCGGCTTATTATCCTGATTGCTTTTGTCGTTACGCTGTATCGTTCGTATGCCGGATGGTTTGGCCGGAAAAACTGGATCAAGGGCGACAACCTGAGGGGAATCATCCTGACTTCGTTAATGGACCTGCAATTGTTGATTGGCTTTGCTTTGTATTTCGTTTACAGTCCGGTTACCCAAATCGCGTTTCAGGATTTTGGTTTGGCCATGAAGAATGCCGATCTGCGTTTTTATGCAGTTGAGCACAGTCTGCTGATGATCGTTGCGGTTGCACTGGTTCACGTGGGGCGGGCCAAATCAAAAAAAGCTGGCAGCGACCTGAAACGGTTCAAACGTTCGGCCATTTTTTACACACTGGCTGTGTTGGTTATCTTGGCAGCTATCCCCTGGAGCCGTGCATGGATGTAAGGCGGCGGTTTTCAACTTTTCTGATCTTTTTCGTTTAGCAGTATTCTGAGACAAAAATACCAGAGAGTTGAAAAGCGGCCTAGAGGCTGATGGATTGAGGGGCGAAGCTGATCATAGTCGTGAGGCTTGAGTCGTAAGCCGAAAGACCAGAAATCCGGTTCTGTTCCTTTATCTTTTATCGTTGTATCTGAACTCTTTTTGTTTCCTTTAGGCTGTTCTTAGTCAAAGGTTTGTCCAATGTTTGACGAGATGTCAACCATTTTGGCATATTCCTGCGGCGACAAGTCCTTGAAGTAATAATATTGCGGGTTTACCGGTTTGCCATTTTTGTGTACTTCGTAATGCAGGTGTGGCGCAGTTGAAGTTCCTTCGTTTCCAACAAAACCAATCACGCTGCCGCGTTTTACGCGTTCGCCCACTTGTACATTAAACCGGCTCATGTGGCCATACAGTGTTTCGTATCCGTACCCATGATCAATTACAACCCATTTCCCAAAACCGATTTTTGATGTTTCAATATCCTTGACAACCCCATCGCCGGTTGCATAAATTTTGGTGCCGACGGGAGCAGAAAAGTCCATTCCGTAGTGAAACTGTTTAATTTTATAAATCGGGTGGATGCGGAAGCCCCATCCGGAGGCCGTATGCTTTAAATCTTTGTTGGCAATAGGCATGATGGCCGGGATGCTCAGGATCATTTTCTCTTTGTTCATGGCCATCTTCCAGACTTCGTCGTACGACTTGGCCTGGATGTATGCCTGTTTAGCCACAATATCAGCCTTCTCGGCGGTTTTTATAACCAATTCGGAATTGTCGAAGCTCTCCAGTTTCGAGTATTTATTGGCCCCGCCAAAACCGGCTTTCCGGACAGAGTGGGGGATTGGGTCGCTTTCGAATATGACGCGGTACAGGTTGTTGTCGCGTTGCTCGATATCGTCGAGTACTTTTTCGATGGCGGTCAGATCTTTATACAGAAGTTCGTATTGTGTTTGAAGGCGTTGGTTTTCTTTCTTCAAACTACGGGTCTTTGGCGATTCATAAAAATGCAGAAAGGCAAAAGCCATCAAAACAGCTGCTACCAGGTTGGTTGAAAACAAGGCAAAGATACGCTTTAGCCTGGTTTTGAAGTTTACAACAACCTTGTCGTAACTAAGTGTGTGTGGATTAAATTTATACTTGACTTTCGCCATAGAACTAATTTGCCGATTAAAATTTTTCGGGGGGTAACAAATTTAAGGATTTAATCTAACTTTGCAAGGTTTGAAAAAAGCCCTGAAAAGCGGTACAAAACTAACACTTTAGCCTTAAAAATTCAGACAGAGATTTTTCCGGAGGGTGTTTTTAACAAATTTTAAAGTTATTCAATACAGATGGTGATGAATTCGAAAGAGATCAGGAAAGCGTTTCTCGATTTTTTTGCAGCCAAAGAGCATCAGATAGTTAGCTCGGCACCCATGGTCGTTAAAAACGACCCAACCCTGATGTTTACCAACGCGGGGATGAACCAGTTCAAAGATATTTTTCTGGGCAATCAACCTGCGCAGGCGGTTCGTGTGGCCGATACCCAAAAATGTTTGAGGGTATCCGGAAAGCACAACGACCTGGAAGAGGTAGGGCACGATACGTATCACCATACCATGTTCGAAATGTTGGGAAACTGGTCGTTCGGGAATTACTTTAAAAAAGAAGCCATCGACTGGGCCTGGGAGTTTTTGCACGATCGGATGGGCATTCCGGCCGACCGGATGTATGCCACTGTTTTCGAAGGTAGCGCCGACGACAAGCTTGAGCGTGACGACGAGGCTTTTTCATACTGGAATAAACATTTGCCGGCCGAACGTATTTTGAACGGCAGCAAAAAAGATAACTTTTGGGAAATGGGCGACACTGGTCCGTGTGGCCCGTGCTCCGAAATTCACGTTGATTTACGTGACGACGACGAACGCGCGAAGGTGCCCGGACGGGAGCTGGTTAATAAAGACAACCCGCTGGTTATCGAAATCTGGAATTTAGTGTTTATCCAGTTTAACCGGAAAGCCGACGGCAAACTGGAAGAACTTCCGGATAAACACGTCGATACCGGCATGGGCTTCGAACGTCTTTGCATGGTCCTTCAGGGGAAAAAATCGAACTACGACACCGATGTATTTCAGACAACCATCGCTAAAATATCCGAACTGAGCGGCATTCAATATGGGGCGGATAAGAAATCCGACATTGCCATGCGTGTTATTGCCGACCACCTGCGCGCCATTTCATTCTCGATTGCCGATGGTCAGTTGCCATCGAACAACAAAGCCGGATATGTGATCCGTCGGATTTTGCGCCGTGCTGTTCGTTATGGCTATACATTCCTCGGATTTCGCGAACCGTTCATATATAAATTGGTCGAAGTCCTGAAAAACAACATGGGGGATGCATTCCCCGAACTGGTAGCCCAACAGGTCCTGATTGAAAAGGTAATCAAGGAAGAAGAAGAATCATTCCTCCGGACGCTGGAAACCGGTATCCGCTTGCTCGATGAAGTGGTTGCCAAAGCACAAAAAGCCGGGGAAACGGAGATCAAAGGTGAAACTGCTTTTACGCTTTATGATACTTACGGATTTCCACTTGACCTGACAAGCCTGATGCTTCGCGAAAAAGGGCTGACGCTTGATCAGGCTGGGTTCGACCGTGAGATGGAAAACCAAAAAAATCGTTCGCGCAACGCGGCTGCCCAGGAAACTGACGACTGGGTGGAATTGAAGAAAATAGAACAAGTCGAATTTGTCGGTTACGATCAGTTGGAAGCCGATGTGCAGATTTCGCGATACCGGAAAGTGGTTCAGAAGAAGAAAGAGATGTACCAGTTGGTATTCGACCGCACCCCGTTTTACGGCGAATCCGGAGGTCAGGTAGGCGATACCGGAACGATAGAGGCCAACGGACAGTGGGTTTTGATAACTGACACACAGAAGGAAAATAACCTGACGGTCCATATTGTAGAAAAACTTCCGATCGATCCGACGGCAACGTTCCGCGCCAAAGTTGACGTAACCAAACGGAAACTGACGATGAACAACCACTCGGCAACCCACCTGCTCGATCATGCCTTGCGCGAGGTGCTGGGAACCCATGTTGAACAGAAAGGCTCGTTGGTGAATGCCGATTATTTGCGGTTCGACTTTTCTCATTTCCAAAAAGTGACCAAAGAAGAACTGGAGAAAATTCAGGCCCGCGTGAATGAACTGATCCGCGAAAATCTGGTGAAAGAAGAAAAACGTGACGTGCCGTTTGCCGAAGCCCAGCAGATGGGGGCCATTGCTTTGTTTGGCGAAAAATATGGCGACCGTGTCCGGGTTATCAAGTTTGGCGACTCGGTCGAATTTTGTGGTGGGACCCACGTTCCGGCAACCGGGCAGATTGGTTCGTTTATCATTACCTCTGAGAGTGCTATTTCTGCGGGCGTTCGTCGTATTGAGGCGATTACCGGCGAAAAGGCCGATGAATATATCAAAGAAAAACTGGAAGAACTGGCTGAAATCCGCAGCATTTTGAATTCCCAGAATCTGAAAAAATCTATTGAAGATTTGTTGGCGCACAATGCCGCCATGCAAAAACAAATTGCCGAGTACGAGCGAAAAGAAGCTGCCGGGATCAAAGAAGTACTGAAACAAAAAATTCAGCCGATTGATGGCGTCAGCGTGATTGCTGAAGTTATAAACCTGGATTCGGCCCAGGCGGTAAAGGACCTGGCTTACCAGCTGAAAGGCGAAGTAGAAAACCTGTATCTGGTTTTGGGCACTGCCATTTCCGGAAAACCCAGTTTAACGGTGATGATTGCCGAAGAACTGGTTTCGGCAAAAGGCTTAAATGCCGGACAGATTGTCCGCGAAGCGGCCAAAGAAATGCAGGGCGGTGGCGGTGGTCAGGCGTTTTATGCAACTGCCGGAGGGAAAGATCTTTCGAAACTGGCTGCTGCCGTTGATAAAGCAAAATCGTTTGTAAAATAAACCCTTTCGAGGGAGAGCCAAACCTGTCAGGGACCTCAAATCCCTGACAGGTTTTTTTATGCCTTTTTGTACCTTTGTTCAAACTATTATCCTGAAAGTATGGTATTTTCGTTGGGCAGAACGATTTTTCGGATTCTATGGAAGACGCTTCTCTGGTTCTTCGGGTTGTCGGTTGTGTCGGTATTGGTTTTTCGGTTTGTGCCGGTGCCGGTTACACCGCTGATGTTGCTCCGTTGTGGCGAGCAGGTGTTTTCCGGAGAAGAACTGAAACTGAAGCACGACTGGGTTCCGCTTGGCCAGATTTCGACCGATTTGCCATTGGCCGTGGTTTGCAGCGAAGACCAAAATTTTCTGAAACATTCCGGGTTCGATCTCAAAGCCATCCAGCAATCAGTAGATGAAGCCAAAAAAGGGACCCGCCGTTTGCGGGGAGCCAGTACCATATCACAGCAAACGGCCAAAAATGTGTTTCTCTGGCCGGGCCGAAGTTGGATACGAAAAGGGTTCGAGGTTTATTTTACCGTGCTGATCGAACTGGGCTGGGGCAAAAAACGAATCATGGAAGTCTATCTGAACAGCATCGAGATGGGGGATGGTATTTATGGCGCTGAAGCTGCTGCCCGGCATTATTTTCATACAAGCGCCAAGAATTTGTCGAGAACGCAGGCGGCAGCCATTGCGGCGGTACTTCCTAATCCCCGGAAATATAGCGCTAATCCTCCCGGACCGTATGTTCAAAGCCGGATCAGTTGGATCGTCGGGCAAATGGGGCAATGGGGAACTCTGAGGTTTAAATAGCTCTTAACGTATTTAGGGCTTGACCTGAAGTCAAGCCCTAAATATTTTTGGAACAGTTTTCAGTCGCAGTCTCATCCAAGTTTTTAAATACTTGTGCTGAAAGCCATTGGTAATCATTTGTTATTCAATGTGATCGTCGAGTCGCGGGGAAAGCCTTTGTACCCTGTTTTTGAATGGCTTACTGCTGGTGGCTTTTGTCTCACTACGCGTTACTCACGACTTATTGTTTTTTCACGTTCATCCATGTTTTGAGCGAATCCAGGACCTGGGTACGCATATCTTCCGGCAAGTTTTCGATACGGGTTTTGTGGCTGCCACCCGGATTGACAATTTTCATCAGGTTTTTAAATCCTGTCGGATCGAGTGATGTGGCAGCCCACGGGTCGTTTTCTCCTACCAGTAAAATCATTTTTGGATCGTATTTGTGCAAGCGTTCCAACAGGTTAATTGCGGTCTGTTTGTCGAATTTCGGGTTTTCAACCGGCGAAAGGAAGCTGTTGCTTACGGTATCGCCGCTGAATGTTTGCAGCAGCCCGCGAAATGGTTTGGTGTAGTAAGAGTAGTATCCCAGTTCGGCATAAGCCTGATAGAAAAACGGGACAAATGCGGCGCGCCCTTTATCGGTAAAATAGTAAAAGTCGCTGGCCGGGTAAAGTGCATTGAACAGGTCAGTGGTGGTGGCAGTCGTATCCGGGATTGCTGCATCCTGGTAGCCCCATTGCCAGGCGCTGAACGGATATTCAAGCACGGTGAGCTCGAAGGCTTTTTCTTTTCCCATCGAGAACTCCCAGTTTTTGTGTTGTACCATTGTGTCTAAGATCGCCAGCATTTCCGGCTTTCTTCGTAACAGTTCGCGTTGGAACGCCTGCATTTTTTGTCGCGATTCAGGAGTTCCTGCTTTTTCAAAAAACGTGAGTAGGCGCGGGTCTTCTTTGTCCATATTAAATGGTGCAACATAGGGCACGCTTACATCGACATCGTCCGGGAAGAGTGCCCGATGAAAAATCGTGGTTTGTCCGCCTTTACTGATCCCGGTGGTCAGCCATCTGCCCTTGTAATATTTTTTGAGGAGCTCAATAATGTGATGGTGGTCGAGGGCAGCCTGAAGTACGGTCAGCTTGCTCCAGTTCATTGAGTCTGGGACTGATTCTCCAAAATAGCGGTGTTCGACAATGGCCTGATTGGCCTTTAAATATTTTGCGATTTCAGTTGTATAATTCCTGTCAGCCGAATATCCTTCAGTAACCATCACCATCGGGGCGTCAGGCGAAAGGTCTGAAAGCCATACCCGTTGCATAAAATAGCCTTTTTTCGGATTGTAATGGTCGACCTGTTGTTTGATGCGGAGCAAATATCCTTTCCGGTACATGCTGTCGGCTTTTACAATCATTGTATCAACCTGGATGTCTGGGTTATCCTGAAATAGTTCTTCCGGCGATTTGTAAATTTTCGTGCAGCTGCTTATCTCCATAAGTAGCGCCAGGGCCAAAAAAAGTGTAAAATTCTTCATCCGTATAAATTTTCAATGTTGGTTCGTACAATTTTCGTAACATAAAATTCGCACCGGGATGGAATTGAGCTTGCGAATTGGAGCGCAGCAAAGATCCACGCAGTGAAATCCGCGAAGCGAATAGCCATTTATACATTTTCGGTTGGCATGAACTATAGCTTTTATGGCTATTTCATGCCTGTTTGTTTTGAGGGCTAAAAGTAGTGATTACACTGTTAATTTATCCGGATATCCTGTAAAAACAGGAGCCTGTTCCGAATAACTATAAAATTGATTGTGAGATGCGCCTGAAATCGGATTGCTCCATGGTTACCTGCTGATAGATTTCCTGTAACTGTTTGGTGTCGATTTTTTCAAAGTCTTCGGGACGGGGCAAAATAGCAATGCCGCCCATTTCAACCGAGGCGGGGCTCATCAGTATCTGATCGTCGCCCTGGCTGAAAAAGCAATCGGGGCGCTGTCGGTCACGGGGAAATATAAACACGTTCCACTTCTTATCGAAAGTAGTCAGGATGTTGAGCATGGGTTCAGCTTCAGTCTGTTCGCGTGCCTCTAAAAGCCGGTATATCTGTTCGAAATAGAACTCCAGTTTTTCGATGTTTCCGGATTCGAGTGACCAATATCGCCGCAACCCATCATCGACAGCATTTATTTGAATTTCAGAAGTTGAAATCAGCAGAGATCTTATTTGCGATGGAAGTTGGGCATACTCGTTTTCCACGGGCATTTGTCTGGCTGTTCCGGCCTGAAAGTGAAAATGGTCTGGTGCCGAAGCGCCGCATTGGGGGCCATTGTAAAAAACAGTAAAACCAGTAAGTTCCCGGCTTAACCGGAGCATATCCTGAAAATGTCCGTTAATCTGTTGTGGCTGATGGCTCAGTTGTGGAATTGTCAGGTGCTCCGGAAAAATGGGGAAAGGATTGGCCAGGACGAGGTAACGATCATGAAAGAGGATGCCTTTCTGGTGCTCCATCAGGTTTTGCGGGCATAAAAAGCAAGGTCGTGCTTCGATCGACCGTCCGTCGGTTTTGGCCGCGGTTGAGCGGATCCGCTCCGGATTGTGTTGGACCCGAATGGATACATTGCCAATCCGGAAATCTTTCTCCTCGATTTTCGACAGTGCTTCCAGATTTTTTCGGAGTAACGGCCATGTTTGCCTCTGCTGATTTAACAAGGCTTTTACTTTTTCTCTGAAAGAACCGGTTTCTCCAAATTGCAACAGTTCTTGTGTATCAATCAATGGCCATCTAATCATAGTTCACCACCGGCTTCCCGTTCATTTTTCCGGATACGGGCCTTGAATTCGAATGTCCGTAAGCGGTCTTTGTACAGGTTGTGCGCATTTTCTTTTTCAATGTTGAGCGAAGCATCCGAATTGTCTTCCCACCGGCGGCACAGATAAATGGGCTCGTAAATGCGGCCGATGTGGTAATCGCGCGAAATAGCCAACCCGATGGCATAGTCTTCGCCATAGCTGACATTGGGGACCCGGATTTTTCGCAGAATGGGCGTAAAAAAAGCACGTGGGGCCCCCAGGCCGTTGATGCGCAGGGCATTATTCGGGCCATTGTCGTCGGTCCATTCGCGGTGGTCGATTACGCCGGGAGGAATTTCTTCGAGTTTGAAATTGGTCATCCGGTACGAGCCTATGACCATGGCGCACCGTTCGTGGTAGAATTTGTCGACAATTTTCTGCAATGTATTTTCGTCGGCATATAAATCGTCGCTGTCGAGTTGTACTGCAAACCGGCCGCATGAGGGGTGAAAAATAGCTTCATTCCAGCAACCGCCAATTCCCAGGTCAAGGCGTTCGGGTACTATGTGGACCAGTTTGCCTGCGGTGGCATATTCGCGCAGCAGTTCGGTTGTGCCGTCGGTCGAATGGTTGTCGACGACAATCAGGTTAAACCGGAATGATGTTTTCTGGACCAGAACCGATTCGACGGCATCGCGAATGGTTTTAATCCGGTTTCGGACCGGAATGATAACGCTAGCCTCGTTTTCAAATTGTCCGGATAAGTCGATGCGGGCAAATGGGCCCCGCATCAACGCTCCGGCAGCGCGCAGGTGTGCCGTGCATACCAGTTCCATTTCCATTTGTTTTTCGCGAGCCGATGCTTTTACATAATCAAACAACTTTTCGCCCGATTTTCGGGTGTCGGTTTCTTCCATGGTAAACAAAAACTCCGGAACGCGGAACATCTTTCCTTTTCGACTGGCCCGCAGGCGCAGGGCATAGTATCCGGCGTATTTGAGGTTTTCAAAATTTTCATATTTGAATGCTTTCAGAATATCGCTTTGGAAAAGCTGGGCGGCCCCAAAATTAAAATCGTCACGCAAACTGCCATGTTGATAATCAATTACCGGATGAGGGCGCATCTCACCGGAAGCGATCTCGTAATAATCGCCGTAAACCATGGCTGCTCCGGTTTCTTCGGCTACCTGGACCATTCGTTCCAGCGCGAACTGGCCGGGGGTAAAGCACCGGCCATTCATAGAGATCAAAGCATAGTCGGCTTTAATGAGGCGGCCAATTTCGAGAATGGTTTGGCAGCTTTGTGGGTTTTGAGTGACAATAACTTCGCAGCCCTCGATTTTGAGTTTTTCCGGAGCCATAACAAAAATCTGGTTGACCAGATTTTCCTTTCTTAATTCGGCCACAATTCGGGCGATGGACTGTTCTCCGCAGTAAACAAGAAAGCAGTCGATATTTTTTTCCGTGTTCATGTTCAGAGTTTTAATGTTTTGGGTTTTGAGACAGCGCTTTCGTTGTGCAGGCGATCGAGCGCAGATATCCTGAATTCGTATTTCCGGCGTTGTTTTTTTGCATTGGGCTTGAAAACAATTCGGTTGTCGGGGGTCAGGGTAAAGATTTGAGAAGGATCGTCCGGATTAAACTTTGTTCCTTCAGGAACCATATAGACAATATAATTCCGGACTTTATCGGTTTCGTTTTTAGCTTTGTCTTTTTTCCATTTCAGCGTAGTCCCCGACTTTTTAAATCGTTTGGGTTTGTCAGGAGCTTTGCTGTCGATCCAGGGCATTGTTGGAACAATGGCCGGATACTTGTAATAATGATTTTGCAGACTGTCTGAGAATCCGCCAATGTTCCGGTTGAAATGTTTACTGCTGTAAAAAGCGCTTCCGTCAATTTGCCGAATCTGCCGGGTAATCTGGATTTGACGTGTCAACTCACTGGCTTTGCGCCATTCCGGAGTTGGCGAATCCAGGTCGAACTTATACAACGCGTGGCCAATGTACATTCCCCGCTTGTACGAATGGTCGGCCCACCAGCGGGAAAGGGTTAAAAAGTCGACCGATGGATGTCCGATTTGCCAATAGATTTGCGGCATCAGGTAATCGATCCATCCTTTTTCCTGCCACTTGATTACATCGGCATATAACTGGTCGTAATTTGTGGTCCCGGCCGAAGTTTGTGAACCGCGCGGGTCGTCGGCAATGTTTCGCCAAACGCCAAACGGGCTGATTCCAAATTTCACCCACGGTTTGGTTTTTTTAATCGTTCTTGAAAGAAGCTGAATGGTCAGGTCAACATTTTGCCGGCGCCAATCTGCTTTTTGCTCCGGACGAAATCCGTTGTTATATTGAGCGAAAGAATTTGCATCAGGGAAATCGGTTTCGAGCGGATACGGATAAAAATAGTCGTCCATATGGATGGCGTCCACGTCGTAACGGGCAACAATATCAGCAACAACTTTGGCTATAAATTCTCTGGCCTGAGGTATTCCCGGGTCGAAATAAAGACGATTGCCATAGTTCACGATCCATTCCGGATGCTTGAAGGCAACATGGTTCCCGGCCAACGGTTCGTCGTCTTTTTGCGAAATGCGGAACGGGTTCAGCCAGGCATGAAATTCCATGTTTCGCTTATGACATTCATCGATCCAGAATTTCAGCGGATCATAGAATGGCTCTGGCGCTTTGCCGGGGGTACCGGTCAGGTACCGGGACCATGGTTCAAGTTCCGACGCATAAAATGCATCGGCGGCAGGGCGAACCTGGAAAATGATTGCATTGAACCCATCTTTCTGATGGCGGTCGAGAATAGTAAGGATTTCTTGTTTTTGCTGGGCGGTGGTTAGTCCCGGGCGTGAAGGCCAATCGATGTTATTTACCGTGGCAACCCAGACGCCGCGAAATTCATGTTTCGGAGCTTGTTGTGCTACTGAAATAAGTGGGAATAAGAGTATTATGGCAAGAAAAAGTTTCATCTGAAGTTCTGTAAAATGTTAAAGGCAATGATGTCAGCAAATTAACGTTATCCGGTCAATTTTCCGATAACCTTTAGACGATTTTATTAACGGGGGATTGCTGAAAACTTTATGCAGAAAATGATATTTCTTGCTGAATATTTTTGAAGAAATTGGAATACAGACGTTGGGAACAGGGAGCTTATCGTAAAATCGACATGACAAGTTTTGTGTGTTTGTGCCTGATAATGTTTGATTTAACAGGATATTTTTAGTCTGTGTAAAATTATGGGTAAAAATGACTTTTATTCAAAAAATGTGTTTGGAAATCATTTGAAAATTTTGATATCTTTGACGCGGTTAAAAGAGTGTCCTTACCCGGGAAAAATAGTTAAAAAATATACACTTGGCAAACCAAAGTGTTGCTTTAATGGTTACTTAGGTAGCTACACTGAAGTTGTCACTTCTGGTAAGCTCATGGTTTATTAGGTTTAGTTGGTTTAGGTTAGTTCCGGTTTAACAACCGGTGAAAAGGCTGTCAGAGGACAGCCTTTTCTTATTATTGGTTTTTCCTTAGAAACTGTTTAAATTTTATTTGTCCCCCATACTCACCCCTGTCGCATCTTCGATGCGCTGCCCCTCTCTATGCATAGAGAGGGGAAAAGACCGGTAACCCGGTCTTGGGGTGAGTGAAAAATGATAAAATTGAGTTTTTTAGATTTTTCGATGAACTAGTTTTAAATAGGCTCTTATTTTTCTTCGATAATTAGTACATCCCAAGGTTTAATATCCAGTTTTTGTCCTGTTTCCACAGATTTATTGGTTGTTAGCTCCATGCCTGCTTTGTGGGGGTAATCAAATGTTGCTTCCTGCGACGAGTAATTGTAGTAGTAATGGATTTTTTTGCCCGAATCGTTGGTTCCCGATTTGGTGATCAGTGGCCAGTGCAATTGCTGATCTGGCGTTGTTAAACCGGCGCGGTCAAGGGCTTGGAGCAATATTTTCTCCTGGATGGCATCTGACACTGAAGTTGCTTCATATAATAAAGTTCCCTTACCATATGTGTTGATGGTTATTGCCGGATATTTCCGGAATTGCGGATGATCGTAAAATGCAACCGGTTTGGCTGTTTCCGGGATCAGGTATTCGGCCCAGTCGTAAACCTTGTTCTCGGCATCGGCAACGCCAAACGGATTGTCTTTCAGCGAAAGTTCGCCGAAGTTTGTAAATTCCTGATAGTAAAATCCGCAGGCAGCGCGCAGCGGGCCCGGGGCCATCACCGGGCGGACCATTGAATTTTCGTCGCAGAACCCGCTCTTGAACTGCATGACTACCTGACCGCCGTTTTTCACATACTCGGAGATTTGCTGCAACAGTTTATCGCTGGCAATGTATAGCGACGGAATGATCACCAGGCTGTAATCAGAAAGGTGCGGATCGTCAGGAAAAACGAAATCGACGCCAATGTTGTTGCGGTACAGAACCCGGTGGAATTGTCCGACCAGCTCGTTACGGTAAACGTTCGAAGCGCTTCCCCACATGTCGGCTTTTGCGTTTTTAAATGGCATGATGTTGAGGCCGGCATTCGAGTCGTGACTGAACAGGATGGCCACTTTGTTTTTGATTTTCAGGTTTACTAATTTCTTCCCGAATTTTTGCAGTTCATGTGCCGTTTTCGATACTTCTATGTAAGCGCGGTTGGGCTGCAGGTCGTGCGATAAAACTCCTTTCCAGTAGGTTTCCTGTCCGTAGTGGATGCTGTGCCAATGCCAGTATTCAACCATGTTTGCGCCCGAACCAAGGTGCGCGTAAACATTCATCCGGAGTTGTCCGTCGTAAGGAGGGTACTGCGAGCGCGAATCCCAGCCGATGGTTTGCGCGTTGGTTTCGGTCACGAGATAGTTGGTTCGTTTTACCGAACGGAAAAAGTCACCGGCAAACGCAATTTCATCGCCCGTTAGTTTATCCTGCGAACCATGATAAATATTTACCGACATAATGTCCATAAACCGGGAACTTGCAAGCTGATCGATGTCCTGAACCGATGGCATGAAACAATGGGTAATGAATTGGTCTTTTCTTTTGTATTCATTTACAATTGAGGCCTGCCAGCTGAGGTAGTCGGCAACTGTTTTTCGTTTAAAGCGTTCCCATTCCAGTTTGTACCCCGTGTTTGTGATTCCATCGCGCGGCGGAAATTCATCCCAGTCGTTCATGGTCATTCCCCAGTAATTCAGTCCCCACAGCTGATTTAATGCTTCGGTGGTCCCGAATTTCTTTTTCAGATAATCGACAAAGCTGATCTGGAAATCGTAATTGTTTACGCCGTACGATGTTGTTTCATTATCGACCTGATAGCCGATAATTGCCGGATGTTTGGCATATTGGGCCATCATTTTCCGGATAATGCGTTCGGCATAAAACAGGAACGTTGGGTTGGTAATGTCCATGTTCTGGCGGATTCCGTAGTAAGCCTGTTGGCCTCGTTCGTATTTTACCAATACCTCCGGATGTTTGTGCCACAGCCAGGCTGGCATCGAATACGTCGGTGTTCCGAGGATAACTTTGATGCCTGCTTTGTGCAGGGCATCCAGGATGCGGTCCATCCAGTCGAATTCGAATTCACCCTCCTGTGGTTCGAACAAGCTCCAGGTCGATTCGCCCAGGCGGACAACCGAGATCCCGGCATCTTTCATCATGCGCACATCTTCGGCCAGCCGGTCGGTTGGCATGTATTCGTGATAATATGCAACGCCATAAAGCGGATTCGTAAATTTCAGGGGTTGAGCCTGGCTGTTGAAGATCGCGGCCAGACAAATCATTGTCATCAAAAAGAATGTTTTCTTCATGAGCATGAATTTGGTTAAGTTGCATAAATGTACAAAAAACACTTAGCCGAAAAAACTGCTGTAGGGTATTAAAAAATAAAACAGGCTACTCCTTTAGATGGGGAATAGCCTGTTTGGTTCAACAGAAAATGAGGTGTTATTTCAATGTTCCGTCTTCTGCCTGTTTAATCATTTGTTCATTGGCTGTAATGTAAATTTCAACGCGACGGTTTTGAGCCCGTCCTTCGGCGGTTGAGTTGTCGGCTACTGGTTCGTCGTAAGCTTTTCCCTGTGTTGTTAACCGGGTTCCGGAAACACCATTGCTGATCAGGAATTTGGCAACCGATTCAGCCCGTTCGTTCGATAATTTTACATTCACCTCGCGCGACCCGGTATTGTCGGTGTGCCCGTAGATGGTTACATCGGTTTCCGGATTTTCTTTCAGCGAATTGGCAAATTTTACCAGCGATGCTTTCGACGAAGCGCTTAAGTCGCTTTTGCCGGTAGCAAAAAGAATACCGCTGTCGAAGGTTACTTTGATCGCCTGCAGGTTGTTTGCATCGGTGATTGCTTCAACTTTAGCCCCTTCAATTTTTTCGAGCTCAGCCTGTTGTTTATCCATTTTTTTGCCGATCAGGACGCCGGCTCCGGCGCCAACAGCGCCACCAACAGCTGCACCAATTGCAGCTCCTTTCCCTTTCCCGGCCAATGCGCCAATGCCGGCGCCAAGCAGGGCCCCACTGGTCCCGCCAATAACTCCGCCTTTGGTTGCATTGCTGGTCGATGCCCATTTACTACTTGAGCATCCTGCCAATAAAATGGCCCCACTTAAAAGTACAGCCATCAGTGAATTGAATCTTTTCATTGTCGTAATCTTACTTTCTGGTTTGTGAAAACTGTATTTGTTCTTTTTATCGAATCAAAGAACGTTCAAATTTACGATAAGTTCAATCATTGTGTTTCTAAAAACAGATGACTTTTCCTGACATACCAACCGTTTCCCGCTAAAACGATATGCCGGTTATTGTGCCAGGTTATCTTTGGTTTAGTTAACTGGTTTGTGCATAAACCGTTGGGCAAGCCATTTCCTGACCGGCACATCATATAGTTTCAGGCTGGCATAGGCAATGGCAATCGATGAAACAAGTACCAGCAAGCCCATCGGCCAGGCATCTTTCATCGGTATCTGGTTGTCGACCGCCCAGGCGGTGAAAATATAGATCAGCGGATAGTGGATGATGTAAATCGGGTAGGAGATATCGCCAAAGAACTGGCATATTTTAGCCGTCAGTTTTCCGGTTACCTTGCCACTTGCTCCGATGTAAACAATTAGCGGGAAAATGAAAATGATCGACAGCGAATCGTATAAGCCGTTCATCCACAGGTTCTCGCTGCCTCCAATTCGCGGAAAAGCGAGGACCGCGATGACCAAAAGGCTGCTCCAGAAGAAGGCATGATTAATTTGTCCGGGTTTGCTGATGCGTGAAAGTAGAAGTCCGGCGAAGAACGGGTACATCAAGCGTGTAAATCCGATGCGCAACTGGGTTGCATTAAGCGACCAACCGCCAATTACATCGCCGGTAGGGCTGGTTACTGCCAGATGAATCAAGGCGATTCCGGCGATAAAGACCAAAATAGCCAATGCTGTTTTCGAAAATTTTCGGATGAAAAGTCCGTAAAGCAGGTTGGCCACATACTCGAAAAAAAGCGACCAGGCCGGGCCATCGAGCGGGTGCATTTCGGCCCATCCGCGAATATCCCATGATGTCGGGATTGGTATCAGGGTAAATCCGATGAGCATGATGAGCAGCATTTTCCATACCGGCACTTCGCTGATACCGGGAAATACGACAGGCGATGCGCTGAAATAAAACCCGATAGCGCCAATGACCATCCCCATGATGATCATCGGGTGCAGACGGATCAAGCG
Organism: Bacteroidota bacterium; assembly: GCA_029265715.1. Classification (GTDB taxonomy): domain Bacteria; phylum Bacteroidota; class Bacteroidia; order Bacteroidales; family Prolixibacteraceae; genus Aquipluma. The sequence goes on along the minus strand of JAJUGZ010000030.1, from coordinate 10,380 downwards.
GCGTTTGAAAAAGTCTTTCAGTGTCATTTTCCCCCAACGGTCGTCGTAGGCATAGCCAATCACAAAGCCTGAAAGTACAAAAAAGAAATCGACAGCCAGGTAACCGTGGTTGATGATTTGTTCCAGGTGGTTTCCTCCGGTAAAGGTTTCGAACAGGTGAAAGATAACCACCATGACGGCAGCTACTCCGCGCAATCCGTCGAGAATTTCATAGTGACTTTTGGAATCGGTAAATGTCGAAAGGTGCAAGGGTTGATTGTTCATATGTATTCGTTCGTTTGTTTGTTTGGCAATGTTTTCCTGAAGTCAGAATAACCAAGAGCTGAAAAATAGTGATTGCTTTTTATTTTTCAGCCATCCCAAACAAATTTGGACAACAATCAGGCTGTGAAAATGCAGTGTGGGCCCATCATGGTTAATATCTCCTCAAGGTTACGGGGTGTCTGTTTTTATGACTTTCGATTTTCTGTCGACAGCATAAGCTGCGAAGAATCCCCAGGCTTTTCGCGGACCGGAAATGTTGGTCCGGATGTTGGCCGGTGTCCCTCCAAACGGGTCGGAGCCATGCGATTCCCAAAGGGCATCGAAGATGAATTTGTAGTACTCATAGGGAATATGCGATGACTCGAGTGTGATGATATCGCCGTTTTTTACTTTATACTGTTCAATTTTCTGGTCGAGATAGATAACTGGTTCATCAACTGCCCGTTGTCCGTTGTAAACCTCGTCGTCGGTGATGCTCCATTCATGCAGCGTATCGGTAACCATTACGTGGTTGATGCTTACCCGGTACATGTAGGCGTCGCCCGGGGTCGGGTCTTCGTTGCCATAGTAGCTTACCTGTAACACGTTGGTGTAAAATTTATGCTCGATGCTTACATGGATCGAATCGACCATGGGTTTGTCGGGCATCAAACTTTGGGCAGTATACGTTTCGGTTTCGCCGTCTTCATCGGTGTCGATTCTGGAGATTGTCAGCGTGTAGGTTTTCCCCGGGAGGCCAAAAACATCCGGAGCTGTTTTAAAAAGCCCGGGATTTTCTGTGTCTTCGGTTAATGAGAATGTGTTGCTCCCGTCGGAAATTGAAACGATTGCATTTTCGACATGTGCTGAAACCGGGTCATAATAGTCGGAGCTATAACTTAACCGGACCCAGTGGGCTGTGGTGTCGGTTGTAATTTGTCCTTCGACAACCAGCTGGTGTGTACCCTGGCTTTTTAGCGGAAGGTCGATGTTTTCGGTACAGGCCGTAAACACAACCGCGGCAACTATGTAGTAAATGAATTTCTTCATGGTTTTCAGAATTTAAAATTGTAGGTGATGGAAGGAACAATCGAGAACAGATACACATTTTGGGCCTGTGTCTTTTTCGGGTCATCGTTGTCCTGCTGGAAACGGATTGCCCATGTGTTGTGACGTCCATAGGCATTATAAAGCGAAAAGTTCAGTTCTTGTTCGTAGCGGCCATGTTTGCGCAGTTTGTGCGTGTACGAGAGGTCGAGCCGGTGATAATCGGGATATCGTTCGGTGTTGCGGTCTGAATAAATCGGGAGGATTACATTGCCTATCTCCATTCGACCGACCGGGAATGTGGCGGGCTGTCCCGACGAATAGACCCAGTTGATACCAAAACTGTTTTTGGTGCTTTTTGCATAATTGAGCACAATGTTGATCGAATGAGGCCTTTCGAATGGCGAAGTAAACCAGTCGCCATTGGCAATTCCATCGATTTTTCGTTCCGATTGTGTGTAGGTATAGCTAACCCATCCAGAGATTTTTTCGAAGTTGAGCATGGCCATCATTTCGGCGCCGTAAGCATAACTCTTTCCGTAACGAAGTTCGCCTTCCAGCTTTCGGTTGAAATACAACGTCGGGTGATCTTTAAAATCGATGGTGTTCTGCATGTCCTTGTAAAATAGTTCGGCAGACAGCTCGATTTGTTGATTGTGAAAATACCGGTTGTAACCCACCGACCACTGATCGGAAACCTGAGGTTTTACATTGGGGCTGGCGCTGAACCACAGATCGAGCGGAGTTCCTGATGTGGTGTTGGTAGCCATCTGGTAATACTGACGGGAACGGGCGTAGCTGGCTTTCAACGACGACTCATCGTTGATCATATACGACAGCCCGGCCCGGGGTTCTACTCCGTTTTGCCAGTTGAAATAGTCGTTGTGCCCGTAAGTTTTTTGTCCCGCTTCTTCGTATTGCTTGTTGTACACAAAAACAGTATCAATGCCCCGGTTGGCAAACAGCGACCAGCGAACGCCGTAGCGCAGCGTAAGTTTCTTGCCGATTTTTTGTTCGGCCTGAATGTATGCCGCGCCTTCGGCCGATTTTTTCTTCTGAAGGATATACGGATCGTATGAGTCATCCGAGGCCGAAATAGTTCCCGGGTGCATCGTGTGGAAAGACCACTGGACCCCGGTTTTAACCTCGTATTCCGGCGAAATTAAAAAGCCCAGGTCGTACTTTACGCCTTTTTCTTCCATGTCGTATTTCCAGGTGTATTCTTTGCTCTCGGTCGAAGCAAAGCCTAATTCGTAATTGTAGTCGCTGGAAATCAGGCTCAGGTTCGAAAATATCTTCTGGCTGAACAGGTGGTTCCAACGCGCCGTGAAGGTTCCGTTGCCAAATTGCATTCCGGCAAAATCATTGTCGAAAACATCGCGGCCGAAATATCCGGAGAAATACAACCGGTCTTTTTCGCCCAATGTAAAATTCATTTTAGCATTCAGGTCGTAAAAATAGAGCTTAGTTTCGCGCAAAGCTTCTTCGCTCGCCAGCGGAGTAAAAAGGTCCATGTACGAACGTCGGCCGGAGATAATGAACGAACTCTTTTCTTTTTGTATCGGGCCTTCAACGGTTAAGCGGCTCGATAAAATACCGATCCCTCCAGAGGCCGAATACTTTTTTTGATTTCCGTCTTTCATCCTGACGTCGAGCAACGAAGCCAGGCGGCCACCAGCCCAGGTGGGAATGTCTCCTTTATAGATTTTGACCGAGTTGATTGCGTCGTTGTTGAATACAGAGAAAAATCCCATCAGGTGCGATGCATTGTACACGGTAGATTCGTCTAGAAGGATCAAGTTCTGGTCGCCCGAACCACCCCGTACGCTGAACGAGGAAGAACCTTCGCTGGTAGCCTGAACACCGGGCAACAACTGAATGGCTTTGATCAGGTCAACTTCGCCCATCATGGCAGGGATCTGACGGATGGTTTTCATGGGCAGGTTTACCGCGCTCATCTCCGGTTTCTTCAGGTCCATACCTTTCTTTTGTGCAACAACCTCAAATTCGTCCAATTCTTTGGTTTCCGGATTAAGTTCGATGTTCAGGCTCATGTTTTCAGACAGGTCGACCTGACGGTTTTCTGTCGCATAGCCCATAAACCCGAATTTGATGTGGTAATTTCCGGGCGCCAGACTCAGCGAATAAAAACCATACGAATTGGTTACCGTACCAGTTGCCTGTTCCGGAAGATAGATCGTGGCCCCGATCAGGACTTCGCCATTAGAGGCATCTTTAATGTACCCGCTAATGGTCAGGCGTTTGGTGTCGCTGGGGTCGGCCAGTGCCGTTGTAACCCAAAAGAAGGCCACAACAGGACATAGCAATTTTAGTAGCAGTTTGTGCATTGTTAATTGTTTTCATGGTTTGTTTTCGGCTGCAAAGCTAATCGGGGTTGTCATACCAAAATTTGAAAATCGGCGAACGACAGATTTTTATGGGTAAATTATTGTTTGGTACATTGGCAATGCATCCGGGGTTGGGGGTATGTTCTTGAACTTTAGTGTTTAGTGTGATTTTGTCCTGGTTTGTTTTGGAAGAAATAACATCAGGGTTTGAATATTTTTGACTTTCGGGTTATTGAGTAAGCGGCAAAAAAGCCCAGAGCCTTGTGTGTTCCGGTGATGTTAGTCCGGATATTTGCCGGGTTCCCAGAGAAAGGATCAGAACCGAACGATTCCCAGCGTACATCGTTTAAGAACAGATAATAGTCGTATGGGATGTGGCAGCTTTCAAGCGTTATAAGTTCGACTCCATTCCGGACATACCGGTCTTTTTGGATAAAGTAGATGGCGGGTTCATCTATCATATACTGCCCATTATATGTTTGGTCCTCACTGATGGTACATTCGTTCAGATTGTTGGTGACCAGCCACGTATTTATTCGGAGCCTGAATAAATAAGCATCGTTCGGGGCTGGGTCTTCCTGTCCGTAGTAGCTTACCCGGAGCATATCGTTTGAAAACAGGTTCTCAATGCTCACGTTTATTGAGTCGATGCCTGACATAGCTGGCATTTGGCCTTCTGCGGTATAACTTTCTGTTTCCCCATCGCCGTTGGTATCGGTTCCGGAGATCATCAGTTTGTACTTTTTCCCCGGCATTCCATACGTTTCTGCCGGTGTTTTATAAAGTCCTCTGATTTTAGGGTCTTCTATAAAGAGGTATGTATTTGTGCCATCGGTTACCGAGACGGTTGCATTCTCAACAGGATCGGTGTTTGTTTCGTAAAAATCGGATGTGAGGCTTAGACGGATTGTTTGAATAGTGGTGTCGCTGGTGAACTGGCCTTCAACGACCAGCATTCTTGTATCGGAACTTTCCAGCGGGAGCTCGATCTGTTCGACACACGCAGGGAGGTATGTGATTGCTGATAAGATAAGCAGAGTGATTGCTGATTTCATGGCTTCTAAAATTTGAAATTGTAGGTTACAGAAGGTACTACCGAAAACAGATAGGTATTTTTGGCTAACATCGTTTGTGAACCGGATTCGTCAGCTTCAAACCGGATAGTCCAGGTATTGTGTCGGTTATAAATGTTATATATCGAGAAACTTATTTCATGGTAAAAATTGGCTTTGCTTTTCAATATACGCGTGAAGGAAACATCGAGCCGGTGATAATTCGGGAAGCGTTCGGTGTTTCGTCCGGAATAAACCGGTAAAACGAGTCCGCCGAGATCCATTCGCCCAACCGGGAACGTTGCTGGTTGGCCAGACAGGTAAACCCAGTTCAGCCCAAACCTGTTCTTTTCGTTTTGTTCAAAGTTGAAGACAATGTTTACGGCATGGGGCCGTTCGAAAGGCGAAGTGAACCAGTGGTCGTTGGCAATTCCTTGTATTTTTCTTTTCGATCGGGAATACGAATAGCTGAGCCAGCCGTTTATTTTCTGAAATTCAAATTTGGCGAATAGCTCGGTGCCGTATGAATAGCTTTTCCCGAAACGTAGCTCTCCTTCCAACTTCCGGTTCAGGAACAGGATTGGATGGTCTCTGAAATCGATGGTGTTTTGCATGTTTTTGTAGAAGCTTTCGGCCGATAGTTCGATATGCCTGCCAATTAGACAGATATTGTAGCCCAGCGACCATTGATCGGATATTTGTGGCTTCACGTTTTTGCTGGCGCTGAACCATAAGTCGAGCGGGGTTCCGGAGGTGGAATTAGTAGCCATCTGGTAATTTTGGCGCGTGCGTGCAAAACTTGCTTTGACCGACGAGTTGGGCGTGACCGTATATGAAATTCCCAATCGGGGTTCAATGCCTGTTTGCCAGTTAAAGAATCGGCCGTCAGGATATGTCTGAATGGCTGTAACCTCGGAATTGTTTTTGAAAATATATACCGAGTCGGCTCCGATATTGTTGAAGAAAGACAGTCTTCCCCCGTATTTTACAGATAGTTTCTCGTTTATTTTCTGGTTAAACTGAATGTAAATTGCGCTTTCTGATGATTTTTTCCGGGTCAACGTATAGGGTTTCGATGAGTTGTCGGATGTGGAGATTGTTCCGGGATGCAGGATCAGCCATGTCGATTGGATACCTGTCAGGATCTCAAGGTTCTTTGACGGGTTCAGGCTGAGGCCATACTTGAAGCCGACATCATTCATGTGGTATCTCCAGGTATAAATTTTTACTTCGCTTGAGGAAAAGTTAAGTTCATAGTCGTATTGACTGAAAGACAGACTGAGTTTCGAGTATAGTTTGGGGTTGAATTCATGATTCCACCGGAACGAAGCTAATTGATTGCCAAATGCCAGTCCGGAGTAATTGTTTTTGAACCGGTCGTGCCCGGCATAGCCCGAAAGGGAGATATGGTTTTTCCCGTTTAGTGTGAGGAATAGTTTTGCATTCAGGTCATAAAAATAAAGTTTTGAATCATGGAGGTCCTGGTTTTTAGACAGGGGGGGAAAACAAGTCGATATATGAACGTCTTCCGGATACAATGAATGACGACTTTCCTTTTTTGAGGGGCCCTTCAGTCGTTAGCCGGCTTGCAAGGAGCCCGATTCCGCCCGAGGCTGAAAAATTCTGAGTGTTCCCATTTTTTGTGTTGATTTCCAGAAGAGAGGCCAGGCGTCCTCCTGCGGTTGCCGGGATGTCGCCTTTGTAAATTTTTACGGAACTGATGGCGTCATTACTGAAAACCGAAAAGAACCCCATCAGGTGAGAGGCATTGTACAGGGTGGCTTCATCCAGCAAGATCAGGTTCTGGTCGCCCGCACCACCCCTTACGCTGAATGACGACGCCCCTTCGCTGGTTGCCTGGATTCCCGGAAGTAACTGGATTGTTTTTATCAGGTCAACTTCCCCGAGCATGGCCGGGATTTGTTTGATGGATTTCATGGATAGGACAACCGAGCCCATCTCGGGTTTTATAAGCTCCATGCGTTCCTGGCGCCCCCAAACTTTTGTTTCTTCCAATAGCTTGTTTTCCGGACTTAATGCAATGTTGAGCATTGCATTTTGGGTAATGTCTACCCGGATGGTTTTTGATGCAAACCCGATGAAGGAATAAGTAATAAGGTAACTGCCAGCCGGAAGGCTGAGGGTGTAGTAGCCATGCTCGTTGCTATACGTTCCGGAGGTTTGAACCGGAAGATAGATTGTTGCGCCGGTTAATGCTTCGCCATTCGAGGCATTGGTTATATATCCGCATAGTGTCAGTCCTTTGGTTTTTGTGTCATTTCCAATTAGTTGGGTGGAGTTTGCCAGGCTCAGGGCCAAGCATAATATTCCTATCAGCTTTGTTTTCATCCCTTTTTCACGAATCAATTCAAACAAAGCGGTCAAAACCTGTTTGGGCAGGTTGTTAAATCAGGCGTAGAGCCGATGTCGTGAGTTGTCGTTAATTGAAGAGAAGCCGCTTGCCCCTGACGGCAGGGTTCAGCGTTCCATTATCAAAAACTAATTCCCCATTTACAAACGTGTGTGTCACCTGGTGTGAGAACTCTGTTCCTTCAAATGGCGACCATTTGCATTTGTAAAGAATGTTTTTGGGCGAAACCGTCCAGTTCGCTGCTGGGTCGACCAGCACCAGATCTGCAAAATATCCTTCTCTGATGTATCCGCGTTTTTCAATGCGGAACAACTCGGCCGGTGCATGGCACATTTTTTCTATCACTTTTTCCGGAGTGAATACCCCCGAACGGCATAGTTCGAGCATGGCCACTAAAGCGTGTTGTACCAAAGGTCCTCCGGATGGCGATTTGAAATACGGATGTGCTTTTTCTTCGATAGTGTGTGGGGCATGGTCGGTGGCAACAACGTCGATCCGGTTGGCCAACAACGCTTCGCGCAATGCCAGCCGGTCGGCTGTTGATTTTATAGCTGGGTTCCATTTTATGCGGGAGCCGTACCTGATGTAGTCGTGTTCGTCGAACCAAAGATGATGAACACAGACTTCGGCTGTAATTTTTTTGTTTTTCAGGGGGCCGGGCGTAAAGAGTTTCATTTCGTCGGCGGTCGAAAGGTGTAAAACATGAAGCCGTGCTCCGTGTTTCGAGGCCAGTTCAACGGCTTTGGCTGTCGAACGGAAACAGGCTTCGGTACTTCGGATATGCGGGTGGGCTGAGATGGGGACCATTTCGCCGTACTTCTGGCGGTATAACTCAGTGTTTCGTTTAATCGTCGGTTCGTCTTCGCAATGGGTTGCAATCAGCATCGGGGTGCTGGCAAATAATTCGGACAATACTTTTTCATCGTCAACCAGCATGTTCCCGGTTGATGAGCCCATAAAAACTTTGATGCCACAAACCGTTCTCGGGTCGGTTTTCAATACCTCCGGAAGGTTATCATTCGTGGCTCCCATGTAAAATGAATAATTGGCTGCTGAAACTTCGGCTGCACGCTGATATTTGGCTTCGAGTAATTCCTGCGTGGTGGTTTGCGGATTGGTGTTGGGCATTTCCATGTAACTGGTTACCCCGCCGGCAACGGCAGCCCTCGATTCGGTACTGATTTCACCTTTGTGGGTCAGCCCGGGTTCACGGAAATGGACCTGATCATCGATGACGCCCGGAATCAGGTATTTGCCTGAAGCGTCGACCACATTTGTCACGCTCAGTACATTTTCAGGATTTGTGTCTCCTTTAAATATCCTGCTGATGAATTCCCCTTCAATTAACACGCTTCCGGTAAACCGTTCTCCTTCGTTAATAATTGTGGCGTGTTTTATCAGCGTCTTCTTCATATTAAAATGTTTTATATCTATGTACGTGAAATGCCAAACAGGGTTCACCTAATGTTACTACGTGTTAAACATGAACAGTCAATTTTTCTGTTATAACACCTTCTTTGCATGAATTGTTTGGGGACGAGAATTCGTGGCTCTATTGTTCGGCCTGTTCGAATTTTGTGAACCAGCTCCGGATTTTCATTTTCAATACGCCCCAGAGTGCTTCATTAAAAATTCCTCCGCTCATTTTCGATGTTCCTTCCTTTCGGTCGGTAAAAATAATCGGTACTTCAACGATTTTGAAGCCATGTTTCCATGCTTTGAATTTCATTTCGATCTGAAATCCGTAGCCTTTGAGCCGGATTTGGTCGAGGTTGATTGTTTCCAAAACCTTGCGGTGGTAACATTTAAAGCCGGCGGTAGTATCCATGATCTTCATGCGTGTAACCAGCCTGACATAAACCGACGCCATGTATGACATGATTACCCGGCCCAGCGGCCAGTTGATCACATTGATGCCCGAGATGTAACGCGAGCCGATTGCAACCCCGGCATGTTCGGTGATGCAGGCCTGGTAAAGCCGTTCCAGATCGTCGGGGTTATGCGAAAAGTCGCAGTCCATCTCAAAAATATACGTGTACTGATGATCGAGCGCCCAACGGAACCCTGCCAGGTAGGCTGTGCCTAATCCTAATTTGCCGGAGCGTTCGAGTAAATGAAGTTTTTCAGGAAATTCGGACTGCAGCTTTTTGACAATGGATGCTGTGCCATCCGGAGAATTATCGTCGATGATGAGAAGATGAAAAACTGTCTCGAGCGAAAACACTTTTCGGATCATTTTTTCAACGTTCTCTTTTTCGTTGTATGTGGGGATAATCACCAGATTTTTCAAATTCTTTGACTTTAAAAGTTTGTATCGCGAAAATACTGCTTTTTCTGCGACCTTCGCGCTTTTTCGGGGGTGATTAACAATTTTTGGCGGTTAATAATTGGCGTGGAAGACTGGTTCTCGTACTTTTACTTTGTTAAAATATTTAAATCACTTCACGATAAATAAAATGCGTTATTTCGTAATTATTGTTGGAATTGTATCAGTCTTGTTTTCGGGAACCGCTGCTGCCAAAACACCGGTAAAACTTTTTAACGGTAAGAATTTTTCGGGGTGGTATGCTTTTGAACCGGGAGTGGGCAAACAATCGAATGCTTCAAAACTTTTCACTGTCGATCAAAAAATGATTCGGTTATATGGTGAAAAAGCCGGATATCTGATGTCGAAAAAGTCGTACAGGAACTTTCAGTTGTTGGTTGAATATCGCTGGAACATGGATACAAGCTTTGTGCGAAAAAGCCAGACCAAGAACAGTGGCATTATGTACCTTGTTCCTGAAAAAACGCCGGATATGCTTTGGCCCCGGGGTATTCAGTTCCAGATCAAGGAAGGCTCTACCGGCGACTTTGTCCTTCTTCAGGAGGTAACCATGGAAATTGATGGAAAAGTAAACACCCCCGGTAAAAGTGTTGTACGTGAGCGTTTCGAGGATGCAGAGAAACCAGCCGGAGAATGGAACACGATCCTGATTACCTCGGACCATGGCCGGATCAGACAGGAATTAAACGGGGTTCCGGTCAATGAAGGATTAAACCCCTCGGTAACCCATGGGCGGATTTTGTTGCAGTATGAAGGCTTCCCGATTGATTTTCGTCGGATTGAGATTGTTGAATTTTGAATGTTGGAGAGTGGGGAGCCTTGTAAATTAAGATCAGTTATCAACAAAATAAGTTATTTCTACTTTAACAGATTAGAAAAATGTGCACAATTCGTTGGCATTCTTTATCTTGTATTTGTTTTAGTTGTTGATTATTAGTACTTTAGAAGCGTAATAGAAAAACAGATTTATCGTTCAGAGCAATGTTTAATACA